>JACQXH010000227.1 GCA_016208845.1 Nitrospirota bacterium
AACCTCGCGCGAAAGCGGGGGGCCGTCGTCAGCCTTGCCAAGCAGGACAGTGACCTCATCATCGCTGTAATTGATATTTGCAAATAACTGAAATACAGGCTCATTGATAATACTGCTGACAATTGGAACATCCTTGATTAATGCTCCGGTTTCCAGCGCGATCATAAAGGAGCCGCTCCCCAGAATTTCTTCATCAGGGATATGGATTTCTGAAAACTCTACTCCTTTAATCGGATTTTTTTCACGGCTCTTAATTTCTGCCATTAACGCCTCCTATGGAATATAATCCGCAGATTTCACAGATTACGCAGATAGATTAGAAAATTTGTATAATCTTTAAAAATATTTTTTTATTTACAAGATTGGTCTTATATTATAGCTAAAACCTGATTTTTTTCAATTTATCTTTCCTGGCGACCAGATCTTACCCTTGTCTATTATGTGATCAATGTCCCATCCCATCTTCTGCATAGCCCGCGCGATAAACCTCCTGTGGCATTTCCACGGAAAATGTTCGGCGCAAATAATTACGGATATTTTGTCAGAGGCAAGGCCCTCCAGCTTTGTTATTCCGTTTTCAAATTCAACGGTGCTGGTATAATTTTCATAACCGCCTTTCCTGAATCCGCCGAGCTCTTTCCCGAGGTAATGATATTCAAACTGTTCATTGAGGAGAAAGGCCTCAAGGTCGTTTTTATTGAAATGCTGCAATTTGCTTTTCGGAAGGCTCCTGACATCTATAACAGCCCGGATGTCATATGCGCTCAGTATTTCAACAAAATCCTCTGCGCTCCTCAGTCCGGTGCCGAGGGTATAGATCTTTTTCATGCATTCTTACCTATATAAAAAAAGTAGCCACAGAGAACACCGAGAGAGTATTGATAATAAATGAGTTAATAAAGACCCTATTCCCCCCCTCTGTGTACTCATAGTTATTATCCTTACTATTGTTGCCCTGCAATCTGCATTATACATTTTCACAGAAAATCTCTTTATTCCTGCGGAAGCAGAAACTCTCGTTGTAATTAGGAAGCAACCACTGAGTTCGCAGAGTTTTAAAAGATCAAAATTTCTTTTTCTCTGCGCCCTCTTTGGCGATATTCTGTGGTTTCATATTTTCCTTCTTTTTTCATAAAACTCTTGACATTATCCATGTTTGACAGTTTTTAAATACGAAACTATGAATGCAAATGAATAGAGTAATCCGGCAATGACCAGGAACACGTATTTGTAAGGGGCCGGCATTTGCTCATGCAGTGAAGCTCCGGTGTCATGCATAAATGAAAAGAGTAAAAATGCAGTTCCTGCAAGTGCGAGCATATGTGACGTCAATGACGGCCTGAAATCATATCCCCTGTGAAATAAATAAATTATAAGGATGCCGGCAACGATCATCAGGATCGATATAAAAACAGGGGCAATGACCGGACCTATCCATGGAAGAGGTATCAGGAACAGAATATCCCAGTCAAATATCGACACAGGCCAGTCTATAAGGACCTTCAGCCAGATGTAATAAAAAATATCCCAAACTCCAAAGCAATACATGAAATAAGCAAAGCGCTCCCATAATTTTCTGCCTGAGAGCATTGCAATAGAAAGCAGCATGAAGATGGTTGCCAATTCTCTAAATACCTCGACACCGATCATATGATCCAGCGGTTTTAGCGGGAAGGAAAAACCCTCAGGATAATAGATCCTCCGCAGATAAACAACAACTGCGGCTTCTGCAAAGCCCATTGATATGCTGAAAATGGTGATCCAGAATATTCTGGGTGCAAGTTTGTCTTTATTGATTAGCATAGGACTCAAAGAGTTTATCAGTATAAATTCACTCAGTCAAACCAGTTAATGAGGCAAGTTATACTCCCTCCTCAAAATATCTCAATATTAGCAAAACTTATGATCCCTATAAGCAATTGTAAAACATCTTGACTTTACTGCTTTTATTTGATAATTTACAAACAGAGCGCAGGCTCTAATTCCGAAGAAACTAATTCCAAGTGAGTATTTTATTAATTTTGGTTCATCTCCAAAAAAGTTGCAAATAAACAAGAAAGTTGTCATTCCCGCGCAGGCGGGAATCCAGAAAAAGCATGAAATATTATTATGTTTATATACTCAGCAGTAAACGTAATAGTACATTGTATACAGGTGTTGCTTCGGATATTATTAAAAGGGGTTACCCTAATATACAATATCCATAACCTTGTTTGGATGGATTTATATGAAAACATACGTAGTTAACCTGGATTCCTGCCTTCGCAGGAATGACATCCGCGAGCACTTGTTGCAACTAAAGGGGAGAAGAACCTTAATTTTAAAAAGGGGAGGGTAAAAATGAGGACGAAAGGAACTAAAACACTATTCTTAAGAAGAAGACTTGAAATGAAAAATTTATTGAAATTTTGTTTCCAAACAGTTCTTTTTTTATTTTTTGTAAGCATATGTGGCATAACGTTTGCCGATTCTTATTCTTTCAGTCCTGTGAATTATCCCGGGTCACTTGGCACCCGTCCGCAGGACATTAATAATAATAACCAGGTAGTAGGAGGCTGGACATACCAAGCTACCAATGAGGGATTTATTCTATCCGAAGATGTGTATACTCGGCTACATCCAACTGGTTGCGTTTACAGTAGTGCCATAAGCCTTAATGATTCAGAGGAAGTAACGGGGTGGTGTAAACCCTGGGGTACGGGGTACAGCTATACATTTTTTAATGGCACATATAAAGCATTCAACGGCGTCTCTGATGTCTTTTTGGATAATATTGAAGGAATTAATAACGCGAATCAGGTTGTAGGGTCAAAATATGACAACTTAATATCGCGTGCTTATATCCTTAATTTATCATTCCCCTATAGTGGATGGAAATATTTTAACTATCCTGACTCCAAAGGAACATTTGCTGAGGGATTTAATGATAAAGGGGATATTGTAGGTACATATTTGGATACTGCAAACGCTCCCCATGGTTTTTTATTATTAAACGGGGGTTATAGCACAATTGACTATCCAGGTGCAAAAACAACAGTGCCCAATGATATTAATGACTCCGGGCGAGTGATCGGGTATTATACTGATTCTGCAAATTTCTATCACGGGTTTATATTCTATAATGGAGCATATAGTACTCTTGATTATCCTAACTCAACTAACACCCTTTTATTCGGTAATAATGATGCTGGTCTGATAGTAGGATACTATGATAATGGGAATATGAACATGGGAAATTATCAATATGGTTTTATTGCTACACCAGTCGCCCCCGAACCCATCAGCTCCATTCTCTTTCTCACAGGCGGTGCTGTGCTGGCAGGGAGGAGATATCTAAGGAAAAGCAAGTAAAACTAACCTCTTAAATGAAGCCAGAAGTTGCGGGGGGTGACGATTTTTACATCTTTGTACCTCTTTAAAGTCAGCAAATCGTTATCACCTGTAATTATAAATTTGGCTTTGCCGCTTAATGCAGTTCCTATTATATTCAGATCATCCTTATACCTGCAGATAAATATATTTATTTTTTCAGGGATCAATATCTCGGATTGTTCCCGCAAATAAGTAATTATGTCCTGAACGATCTTCTGCGGCAGGCGTATTTTATCAACAAGTTTTTCCTGTACTTCTGACAGGATGTGCTCACTTATTATGATATTGTGCTCAACAACACAGAGCTCAAACACCTCGGCGCACAGCCCTCTTGCGGCAAACGCAGCATTAATGACGTTGCTGTCCAGGACAACCCTCATGAGATCGCTTTAAAGACTTCCTCATCTGTCAATAGGCCCTGTGCTTCGGCAAAAGGCAGTGTCTTCTTTCTTAACAAATGAAATCTTTTCACAGCAAGATGCCGCGCAACCGCATCCCTTATGATCTCACTTTTTGATATATTCTCTGCCTTTGTTACCCGGTCTAATTCTTTTCTTAATTTTTCAGGCAATCTGATCGTTATAGTGTCTTTCATCTCATTGTCCCCCTCATGTAAGACAATGTAACACAACCGGCAGCTGTCCGTCAAGTAATCCGGGGCGTTCTTTCAGTGTGTTTTAGCCGCAGACCTGCCTGGTGGCAGTCAGGCAACGTTTATAAGAGGGCGATAAGTGAACTACCTCGCAGCAGAGCTGCTGGGAATTTAACCCATAAGAGATTAACACCATTAGCAAAGCTTATGAACCCTATAAGTAAATGTAAAATATATTGACTTGATTGTTTTTTCTTGTTAATATGCAAACAGAGCTCATGCTCTAATTCCGATAAAAAAAGGGGGGGGATGAAGACAAAAGGTATTAAAACATTATTCTCAGTATGCACGGTTGTGGTTTTTCTCCTGTGCTTGCCTATCATGTCATCTGCTGCCGATATATCCTGGACGACTGAACAATACAGGGCATCTGTATTCTATGACTTAGGATCTCATTTACCATATGGAGCTGACTGGACAACAGGGACATCTGCTTCTCTACCTATAGCTGTTTCTATCAATGAAAATGGCGTTATACTCACAAGCAGTATAACAAGTTCGACAATGGATGTTTATTGGGCATTAAATACTACTCCAAGCACAGGAGCAAGTTTAGGATCAGAAGCTTATTTTGATGGTACGTATATTGCATCTGAACCATATTTTATATTTTCATCCAGCGCATCTGACAATACCTACCCGGGCTTCTACGCTCGCTTGATGTTACAAGACACCACAAACAATAATTCAATATTGTTTGCCGATGATATATTCGGCTCCCAATCGCTTAATATTGCTACACCTGCAGGACACCTAATTGATGTGTCTATATCTTTAGAAACTTACTATCCCTCTAAAAATAGTGCTTCTCTTGCTTACAGCATGGGCACAGCCGTGGCCCCCGAACCATTAGCTTCATCCTCTTTCTCACAGGCGGGGCGGTTTTGGCAGGGAAACGGCATTTGAAAAGAAGAAAAGCATAAATTTTGTAAAAAAAGAGGGATGCTTAGATTGCATCCCTCTTTTTTTATCTTTGAACTCTTTTAACGGCGTTTTCTCCATCACTCAAAAATGATACAATATCCTCAAATGCCGAGATCCATTCCCCTCGATAAAATAAAATATGTCCTACTTGACATGGACGGGACGCTCCTGGACCTGTACTTTGATGACTATTTCTGGGGGCATCTTGTGCCTGAGAAATATGCAGAGAAACACAATATGACCTTTGGCGCTGCAAAGGATTATCTGTTCAAGACCTACAAGTCCCACGAAAAGACTCTGAACTGGTGTGATATTGATTTCTGGTCAAAAGAACTGCACCTCGATATCCCTGCCCTGAAAGAACAGATAAGGCATCTTATCGAGGTGCATCCGCATGTCATAGATTTCCTTAAAATGCTGAGACGGCACAGGAAAAAGGTCTTTCTCGCGACAAACGCCCACTATAAAACGGTGAACATTAAATTCAAAAAGACTCAGATCGGGAAATATTTTGATGCTGTGCTCTGCTCTTTTGATGCCGGCTATCCGAAGGAAAGCATTGAGTTCTGGCATAAGGCGGAGAAGATATTGAAATTTGAAAAAGACAAGACGCTATTCATCGATGACACAGAGGACGTATTGCTGACCGCCAGAGAGTACGGGATAAAATATCTGCTTTTCAAGGCCAGGGCTAATTCAAAGGCAGAACCCAAAAAAACAAAAAAATTTATGGTGATACATGATTTCAGGGAACTAATGTAAAAAATGAAATATAGCCGCGGATTTTCGCGGATTAACACGGACCTGCCTATCGGCAGTACAGCACAGATAAAGACAAATTAGTTCAAAATTGTTCAATATGGTTTAAAATGGTTCAAATTTGAACTTTCTTAAGCAATTCTTGAACTATATTGAACTTACAGTATTTAAATCCGTGTCCATCCGTGTTAATCCGTGGCTAAGAGCTTCTAATTTATGAAAACAGCAGAACTTTTAATTAAATGCCTTGAGGCTGAAGGGACCAGATATGTCTTCGGTGTCCCCGGCGAGGAGAATATGGACATCCTTGAGGCCTTGCGCACCTCTGCCATTACGTTTATTCCCACACGGCATGAACAGGGCGCGGCATTTATGGCAAACGCATGGGGACGATTTACAGGCAGGCCGGGTGTGTGTCTTTCGACTCTCGGCCCCGGCGCTACTAACCTCGTCACAGGCATTGCTGATGCATTCCTTGATCACTCTCCTATGGTTGCAATAACAGGTCAATTGCCGCTGGTAATGCTTCATAAGGAATCGCATCAATACATAGATACAGTATCAATATTCAGGCCGATGACAAAATGGAGCACGAGGCTTGAGAAATCAGTGGTATTGCCGGAGATCGTCAGAAAGGCATTCAGGCTCTCTGCCATGGAAAAGCCGGGCCCGACTCATATCGAATTCCCAGAGGACATTGCCGCGGAAAATACTTTCGAAGAACCGATCGCGCCAATAGATATCACTTATCCTGAACCGGAAGAGCATTTGATACTCAACGCCCTTAAAGCAATTAAGGAGTCGAACTCGCCGATAATACTCGCGGGAAACGGTGTACTCAGAGGGAAGGCGTCTTCCGCGCTTAGGGCCTTTGCAGAAAAGGCAAATATAAGCGTTACAACATCTTTCATGGGCATGGGCGCAATGCCCGCTGACAGCGACTTGTTTCTCTCTACGACCGGGCTTCATGCCCGGGACTATATTTCCTGCGGTTTTGACAAAGCGGATCTTGTCATCGCGATCGGCTATGACCCGGTAGAATTCAGTCCCGAGTACTGGAATCCTGATAAAGACAAGAAGATAATCCACATAGATTTTACTCCCGCGGAAGTCGATGCCCATTACAAG
>JACQXH010000228.1 GCA_016208845.1 Nitrospirota bacterium
TGAAATTTCAGCAGTTCTTCGTACGGAAGCCCTTTTAATTCAAGAGCCCTTCCCCCATATTTGTCATACTCCGACCAGACAGTCGACAAAAGACGATAACCGCCTTCACCGCGCTGCGCAATATCAAATATTTTTGTTCCAGGATACGGCACCATAATGCCGACGGCTATCGTATCGGTATTCAGCGCGATTGCCAGGACGAGAGTCTTACTCAAGGTTTCTCTGGTTTCATTCGGGTGTCCAAGAATATAATATGTCCCCAGCATGATATTGTTTTCTTTAATTATGGCTACGGCCCTCTTTATCTCGTCCGTAGTAATATTTTTGCCGATAGCTTTCAATATTTTGTTATCGCCCGACTCCACTCCCATCTCCAGATGAAAACAGCCCGCCAGTTTTGCCAGGCTGATTATTTCCGGGCTGACCATATTTGCGCGCGTCAGTCCGCTCCATCTGATTTTCCTGTTAAGGCCTCTTTTAATCATCATATTCAAAACTTCGCGTGTTCGATCATTATCAAATAAAAATATTTCATCGGCAAAATTTACAGTGTGGGCCCCGAAAAGGGAGACGGCGGCTTCTATCTCCTGGCAAATCCTTTCAGGCGAGAAGCTCCTTATTTTTCGTCCTAGTACCTGCATGCAAAAAGCGCAGTGGTAAGGACAGCCCCTTGAGGAGAACATAACATAATACGAATCTTTATCAGCCAATGCCTTTGAATTATTGCCGTAGTAATAGTGAAATGCCGGATATGGGAGACTGTTGAGTCTTTTGCTGTCCATCCAGGGCCGCGGCTCATTGACGACAATATTTCCGTTATCTCTAAAGACGAGCCCTCTAATTGAATATATATCCGATGTTTTGCGCCCGTTAAACAGCGACCTCAACAATTCAAGGATAGTTTCTTCACCTTCACCGATTATCCCAAAATCAAAGACAGGGAATTCGGACATTGTCCTTTCAGGCAAGGCCGTAAGATGGCAGCCGCCGATAATTGCTGATATGCCGAGCCTTTCTTTAATTAAAGACGTAATGTGCGCCGCTTGGGTAATTTCATGTGTCATGGAAGTTATACCGACGATATCCGGTTTATAAGTTTCAATGCTTTGAATGAGTTCTTTTTCAGACCACTTATTGAATGCCGCATCGAATATTCTTGCATTAAACCCGTTTTGTTCAAGGAACGAGCTGATACATGATATTCCTATAACAGGTCTCTGATACCAGTTTGAATATGTCGGTGGCGGTTTTATAAGCGCTATTTTTATCATGTCGAAATAATCCTTAGGCAGCGATGGCCAAATAATATATTATGAGATGAAAAATGTCGGTAAAAAATTATATACTTCCTTGAGGGAAAAAGAAAGGAATAATTTCACAACGATTTCCAATGAATAAATATTTGCATGTTTTCTTGCTTGGTATTTCATATAAATTGGGATTGACCAGGCCGATAAATCTTCCTTATCAGTTTACTATCGAACCGACAAATATCTGCAATTTCCGGTGCGTGTTCTGTCCGCAGTCAAATCCAGAGCACAGGTTTCTCAGGAAACAGGGGTATCTCACTGTGGATAATATTGGAAGGTTCATTAATGAAGTGAAGCGTGTCAGACCGGGCAATAGAAACATTTCCCTGACACTCGACGGCGAGCCGGCAATGAACAAGGCCCTCCCCGATTTTGTCAAATTGATAAATGACAGAGGTTTTTTGCCAAGATTCAGCTCTAACGGAAAGCTCCTCACTCCGGCGCTGACAGACAAGCTTGTTTCTGCAGGGTCTTTTTTAGCATCAGTTGATTTTGCGAGTAAGCCGGAATACTTTGATAATGTACGCGGCAGGGAGGGGGACTATGATATCGTTCTGGTAAACTTGCGGTATATGGTCGATATCGCAAGATATAATCCCGGTATAAAAATGGAGCTTGTTAATATTTCACATTTTTCAGGCGCAGACCCCGTTAAGAGTCTCAATGACATGAAACGGCTGTTTCCTGATAATCTGCCCGCAAACATTGCTTTCTGGTCAAGAGAGTTTCATAATTTCGGCGGACATCTGAAAACAACTTCAGGATCAAATTATAAACTCTGTCCATACCCATGGACATCTTTTACCGTAACGTGGGAAGGCGATGTGGTGCCGTGCTGCCGGGATACGCTTGCCAGGACCGTGCTCGGAAATGTGTTTTCCCATAGCATTCATGAAATCTGGCATGGAGAACGCTATCAAAATCTAAGAAAAAAACTTGTTCAAAGGAAAGTGGATGAAATTGCCGCCTGTGAAAAATGTGACTTGCCGTGGAGCGGGGGTCAAAGAAGGTGGAACCCGCGATATGTGTTATCCTCTCTTATGCGCAGATAATTGTCTGAAAAAGGCATTAGCATTTTGGAGTAATATGTTTTATTGCTGTAAAAGTTTCCATAATTACGGCAGCCTTTAAGAATCGCGACACTATCGACGATACCATCCGTAGCCTACTGACTCAGAAGTACAAGAACATCTAATATATGGAAGTTGACAGCGGATCGACCGATGGGACGCTGGTAATTTTTTAAAAGTATCAGGATAAAATAGCAAAGTGGGTAAGTGAACCTGATAAAGGCATCTATCATGCCTTGAATATAGGATTAAAGATGTCCACAAGTGAAAAACTATTGGTCACGCAGACCAATAGGCAGATTAAAAAGAAGGAGAAGAATACCGTAAAGTCACAATTTTTAAATGGGTTCAGGGATATCACGGGAATTCCTGTTTACCAAAAACTGCTTAACGCAAATAGCCCATTATATGCCAGCCTGAAAAAAACTGAATT
Source organism: Nitrospirota bacterium (assembly GCA_016208845.1). GTDB lineage: Bacteria > Nitrospirota > Thermodesulfovibrionia > UBA6902 > BMS3Bbin08 > JACQXH01. The sequence continues at coordinate 2,814 of JACQXH010000228.1, forward strand.
ATCATTTAGACCAAGACGAATAGTGATAATAATTGGGTCTTGTATAAAATAAAAGAAAAATATAATATAATTCTGAATTGTGAAATTGATTTTTTGTGAAAGCGGGGGATTTATTTGACTAATCAAAAGAAAATACTGGTGACAGGTGCAGGCGGGTTCATAGGCCATCACCTGTGTAAACATCTTAAGGGAAGAGGTTATTGGATCAGAGGGGTGGATATAAAATATCCTGAGTTTGAATCGACAATGGCGGATGATTTCAGGTTAATGGATCTCAGGGAGTTTTCCCATTGTTTGGAGTCATGCAGCGGCATGGATGAAGTTTATCAACTGGCAGCAGATATGGGGGGGATAGGCTATATCACCTCTTATCATGCAGCTATATTAAGGAATAATGCTTTGATCAATTTGCATATGCTTGAGGCTGCGAGAAAGAACAATATAAAAAAATATCTTTATACAAGCAGCGCCTGCGTTTATCCCCAGCATTTGCAAGATAAACCCGACATAGCGCCCCTTAAAGAAGAGGATGCGTATCCGGCAGATGCAGAACCGGGTTATGGATGGGAGAAATTATTCGCAGAGCTGGCATGTCAATATTATATGGAAGATTTTGGCATGAAAACCTATTCAGTGCGCTTTCACAATATTTTTGGTCCATTGGGTACATACGATGGTGGAAAAGAGAAGTCGCCGGCTGCTGTCTGTCGGAAGATTGCTCTCGCCGAACAGAAAGATGAAATAGAGATATGGGGTGATGGAAAACAGACGAGGTCTTACTGCTATATCAGTGATTGTGTAGAAGGCATTTTTAGATTGATGCAGTCTGATTATCATATGCCTATAAATCTTGGACAAGACAGAATGATTACAATCAATGAGCTAGTTGACATGGTCGCCAAAATTGCCGGCAAGAAAATAAGAAAGAAATATGACTTGTCAAAACCTCAAGGTGTCAGAGGAAGAAACAGCGACAATAACATGCTGCGTAAAGTCCTGAATTGGGAGCCTCTGGTATCACTTGAGGAAGGCCTTGGGATTACATATAAGTGGATCCATGAGCAAATTACAAGAAATAAAAAGGCAGTTGTCTCTGGCAAGTCTGGATGAATCAGGGGAACCCCACTGCAATAATTTTATATCACTTCTTTTATCCCGATGACGTAGTCAGCGCCCGCCATTTTTCTGACTTCGCGGAAGAATTGGTTAAGCGCGGCTGGAACGTTAAGGTCTTAACCAGCAATCGTTTTTGCCGCTATCCCCAAAAAAAGATAGAGGTAAGAGAAGCGGTTTGGAACGGTATTAATATCATCAGGTCAGGCCGGCCAGGCTGGAATCAGGCAAATAAATATCTACGAATTGCCAATTCATTCTGGATCATGATTGCATGGTCCTTCAAGATGCTAAGGATGCCTCAAGCTGATGTCGTAATCGTAGGCAGCGACCCTCAGTTTTCACAATTCCTCCTGCCGGTTTTGCATAAGTTTAGGAAGCAAAGGTTTTTATGTTATTGGTGCTATGATCTCTATCCTGAGGCGATTATCGCTGATGGTGCAAAAGGTCTTACTAAATGGTTTGCAGAAAAAATAAAGATCTTCGTAAACAAATGTTATCGCAATTTAGATCTTTTGGTCGATATAGGTCCCTGCATGCAAAAGCGCCTGAAAAATTACAAGCATACAGCGATAGTAGAAACATTAACCCCTTGGGCATTGGTCGAACCGCAACAAATAGGCTTAGCCAACCCTGAGGTAAGATATAAACTATTTGGTGATGCTGAATTGGCGCTGCTTTATTCTGGCAATATGGGCAAGGCGCATGATTATAATCTTTTCCTCCAGCTTGCACGGATGGTTTATAGAGCAAATCCAAAAATTATTTTTTGTTTTTCGTGTCGCGGGAACAGGTTCGATGAATTAAAAAAGGCCATCAAATATGACGACTATAATATCCGGGTTGTTCCATTTTCATACGAGACAGAACTCGAAGAGAGACTTATTGCGGCCGACCTGCATCTTCTAAGTCTGAGACCTGAATGCCCAGCAGCCCGGTATGCTTAGGATATGGCGTGAAAATGCCTATAACGCCTATCATAAATATTTTTCAAAAATGAAGGTTATGGACAGATGGAATGAACTTTTAAATAACCTGTTAAATTCTACATAAATTAGCATACGAGAATATTTCCATTATTTCCCTTAAACTACATATACCTCTTCAAAGCCTTCACAGAAAGCGAAAAAAGGGGTCACTTCTTTAACCTTGACAAGTGCCATTTTATTGTGAGATACTCACCGTCATGGCAAGGCCTCTTCGCATTCAATACCCGGACGCCTTTTACCATGTCACCTGCCGCGGCAATGAAAGGCAGAATATATTTCGGGACGACGAGGATCGGAGCCGCTTTATTCAACAGCTCAACCAATCAGTAAAAATATACGCTGTCAAACTCCACAGCTATGTCTTGATGATCAACCACTTTCACTTGCTGGTCGAAACGCCATTGGCGAATCTTTCAGAATTCATGCGCCACTTAAACATCGCCTATATAGGATACTTCAACCGCAGGCACAACCGGGCCGGTCACCTGTATCAGGGAAGATTTAAAGCCATCATAGTAGATAAGGACACCTATCTCTCCGTCCTGTCCCGCTATATCCATTTAAACCCCATAAGAATCAAAGCGCTTGAAAAAGCAGAGCCAAAGGAAAAGTACCGGCGACTCGTTCGCAACCCATGGAGCAGCTTGGCCGGGTATCTGAGCAAACGCAAGAGGCAGCGCTTTGTTGAGTATAAGCTTGTACTTGCGGAATATGGAGGGGACACCGATAAGGCAAGGAAATCATACAGAAAAGCCCTTATTGAGGAAATGGCACAAGGCAAGGATATTCACAAACAGGTCATCGCCCAGACCGTCCTTGGAGGAGAAGAATTCATAGGCTGGCTCAAGGAAAAGTTTCTGGGCGAACAAAAAGACCGCGAGGCGCCAGCACACCGGGCAATAAGGCGTCACCGGTCACATGAAGAAATCGTTGATGTTGTGGTTCGTAACACCGGCAAGACGCTGGAAGAGATCAAGAAAGAGAAGGGGCCAGTTCGGCAGATTCTCATGGATTTGCTTCATCGACAGGGTGGGATGACGAACCCTGAGATCGGGCGGCTGTTTAGTGTGGACTATTCTTCGGTAAGCCAGGAACGTAAACGATTGTGGCAGCGGGCAGAGAAGGACCGGAAGTTGTCCTCATTGCAACGAGACATTCAAAATGAAATGTCAAGGATAAACAGCCTGTTGAAAAAGTCTGTTTCGGCGTAAGAAATCGTCATACCCGCCCCCGACTACTACATTCGAGGGCAGGCTCCAGCGGGTACCCAGTAACTTATTAAATTAAATGGATTCCCGTTTTCACGGGAATGACAGAAGAAGACATAAAAATTGTTTTTCAACAGCCTGTAAAGAAGTTACCCTATATATTCTGAAATGGCGGAACAGTGCAGGCGGCTTGATAATAACCAATTAATCGAGAGGAATAAAATATGAAGCGTGCTTTAATAACCGGAATCACAGGACAGGACGGGTCTTATCTCGCAGAGGCACTTCTTTCTAAAGGATATGAAATACATGGCATAATCCGCAGGGCAAGTACATTTAACACAAAGAGAATAGACCACCTGTATATTGATCCACATATCTCGAATGTAAGATTTTTTCTTCATTACGGAGACCTTACTGATGCCGGACAGCTGACTAATCTCATCTATAACATCCAGCCTGATGAGGTTTACAATCTTGGCGCGCAGAGTCATGTTAAGGTCAGCTATGAAATGCCTGAATTTACAGGTGATGTTACGGCACTCGGCACAACCCGGATCCTTGAAGCCATCAGGAGAAGCGGCGTAAAGACAAAATTTTATCAGGCATCATCGTCAGAGATGTTCGGCTCATCACCACCCCCCCAAAATGAGTCATCACCTTTTTATCCAAGAAGCCCCTATGCGGCAGCAAAAGTTTATGCCTACTGGATGACAGTCAATTACAGAGAAGCATACGGCCTGTATGCGAGCAACGGAATCCTGTTTAATCATGAATCACCAAGGAGGGGCGAGACCTTTGTCACAAGGAAAATAACAAAGGCCTTGGCAAATATAATTTCGGGAAAACAGAATAAATTATACCTTGGCAATCTTGATGCAAGAAGAGACTGGGGATATGCCCCTGAATATGTGGAATGTCAGTGGCTGATGCTTCAACTGGATAAACCGGATGATTATGTCATTGGCACTGGTGAAAGCCATTCTGTAAGAGAATTCATAGAGCTTGCCTTCAGATATTCCGGCATAGAGCTTGAATGGCAGGGCAACGGGATTAATGAAAAAGGTATAGTCCGGTCACTGATTTCCCTCCCTAATTTAAATACCGGCGATGCAGTTGTTGAGATCGACCCGCGCTATTTCCGGCCGGCAGAGGTGGACGTTCTCCTTGCGGATGCCTCCAAGGCAATCGAACAACTCGGGTGGCAGCCGAGAATAACGTTCAATGAACTTATAAAGATAATGGTTGATGCTGATATGGAAATGTCAGGCCTTAAGCCACAGGGAGAAGGCAAAAAAATACTTGCTGACAAAGGCATACACTGGACAAAGAATAAGGTTACAGAAAGATAGAATTCATGAAAAAGGCATCAAAGATCTATGTTGCAGGCCACAACGGGCTTGCGGGTTCTGCAATTGTCAGAAGACTCAAGCAGAACGGTTACTCGAATATCATAGTAAAAACCAGCAAAGAGCTCGATCTTAGGAGACAGGCGGATACAGAAAACTTTTTTGACAGGGAAAGACCTGAATATGTCTTTCTGGCTGCTGCAAAAGTCGGAGGAATACACGCGAACAGTACTTACAAGGCAGAGTTTATTTATGACAACATGCTGATAGCGGCCAATGTAGTGAATTCATCATATAAATATACCGTGAAAAAGCTCCTTAATCTCGGCTCATCATGCATATATCCGAAGTTTGCAGCACAGCCCCTGAAGGAGGAATACATGCTTTCCGGAATCCTTGAACCTACGAACGAGCCTTATGCGGTTGCAAAAATATCTGCAATAAAGCTTTGCAGGTATTACAATGAACAATATGGGACAAACTTCATTTCTGTAATGCCGACTAATCTTTATGGACCCAATGATAATTTCAATCTTGAAACGGCCCATGTGCTTCCGGCGATAATCAGGAAGTTTCATATCGCCAAGCTGTTGTTAAGGCAGGATTTCAATGTCACGCTGTGGGGCAGCGGCGAGCCATTCAGGGAATTTCTATATGTGGACGACCTTGCAGATGCCTGCGTGTTTCTTATGGAAAACCATGATTATAGGGATATTGGAGAATTCATCAACGTCGGGACAGGGGAAGACATTCAGATTAAGGATCTGGCTGTGCTTGTCAGGAGAACAGTAGGATTTGAGGGGAACATTAAGTACGACTTGTCCAGACCGGACGGCACTCCTAAAAAACTCCTTGATATATCGAAAATTAAATCTATGGGCTGGCTCCCGAAGACGCGACTTGAAGCGGGCATAGAAATAAATTACAGGTGGTATGCCGATGAGCAGTGATAAAATCAAGCCGAGAAATAGAAATAAGAAAGGGGTCACAAGAAAAAAAAGGGTCACTTCTTTAACTTTGAGCGTGCCCAGCGAAGGGTGGCGCATACTAACTGGTGAAAGTCCGGTCATGGTAAGAACCAGAGCCATATAGCTTGGATGGCAGGGATCATGTCAACGTAATCTTCTGAAGCCCCTCGACAAAGAGCAACAGTTTAGTCCTTTTGCATCTAACTATCTCAGCTTGAATTATTATACAATTTGGCTTGGGCAGTAGCGATAGATGCTGTTCGTTTTAAGACCACTTTCCGAGCGAGATCCAAAGCATATTTGCGGAATATCGCCAGAAAGTGAATTGACTGCTCCGGCAAGGGGAAGGGGGATACATGCAGGAGATTTTTATACAGTTTTATAGTGGCATATTGTATACTTTTTATATCAGGTCATTGTCCGCTGAGGTGAAAATATATGAAACAACCTGAAAACTAATTCCCGAGCGGTGCAATGCCTTGAGGCGATTACAGTCTCTTAAGTCTTTGGATAACGATACTTTTTGAATGATTTCCGCAAAAAAATCCTAATTACTGCGCCAATAGGCTTCCGCCGATCTCACTCCGATCTGACGGCTTAGTTTAAAATCCTCTTTCCCGAAATATATCACTATCCCCTTTTATTTTCTTAATTGCAACAGGACGCTTTAACCAAATGCAATTAATATTGCATTTAGTAGCACTATATGGTAGTATGGTTGCATATGGTACAGAGACAGTTTTGGCTTCAAAAGATCAAGAAAAGCCTGCAGAAGCGTTCGGTGCTTTGGCTATCCGGGGTGCGGCGTGCAGGGAAAACGATGCTTTGCAAAAGTATTCCAGGAGTTGAATATTTTGATTGCGAGCTGCCGAGTGTGCGGCGTATGATGGAAGACCCTCAGTCCTTCCTCGAAGATCTAAAGGGACGTACGATAATCCTGGATGAGATCCATCGTCTTTCCAATCCGTCTGAAATGCTTAAAATAGCCGCCGACCATTTTCCCGGAATAAAAATTGTAGCGACCGGATCGTCTACGCTCGGAGCTTCGGCAAAATTTAAAGATACTCTGGCCGGCAGAAAGCTTGAACTCTGGCTTACGCCTATGATTTCAGAGGATCTTGTTGATTTTAAGTATACAGATCATGCTCACAGATTTTTGCATGGAGGGCTTC
>JACQXH010000229.1 GCA_016208845.1 Nitrospirota bacterium
CGGAGAAATCCGAACCCGTCCGGCAGTATCTCGAGAACGCCTTCGCCGAAGATGAGCCCTGTCTTTTCTGTCTGTGCCTGCAGTATCGCGAAGATGAGGTCCTGCTTTCTGAGCCCTCTGGCTCCCTCGACATTCAACGCCTTTGCGATTTTTGTCAGTTCATCGATATTTTTTTCTTTGAGTTCAGTGATATTGGTCCCTTCAACGGGATTTTTTGCAGCCTTGTCCATATTTTCTCCTTGATTTTTTGCTCTGCTCATTTGGTTAAAGTTGTGGGGAAGAACATATTCTGTTTTAGAAATAAAAGTTGCATTCGAAAATTTACTTATTGAGGTTTTACCTTCCAATTACAAAGGGATTTAAAAGAAGAAAGTAACCTGATATGAACAGCATACTAAATTGGTTTTTTTTTGTCAATACTTAAAATTGTTCATCTTTTGAGAAGTATATAGTTTTTTCCGGTTAACTTCTATTATAATAACCACCTGAATTAACTAATTCAAAAAACCTTTCATAATTAATAAAATATTGGAACCTAATATTCTCAGTAAATTAGCCGTATCAGTAGTGCCTTTACTAATAGCGATTGTATTCCATGAGGTTTCGCATGGTTTCGTTGCTAACAGGCTTGGCGACCCTACTGCCAAATTTACAGGAAGGCTTACTCTGAATCCCCTTGCTCATATTGATCCGATGGGAACTGTGATCCTGCCCCTAATGCTGCTGGCATTGGACCTGCCCGTTTTTGGATACGCAAAGCCTGTTCCGATCAACCCCATGAACTTTAAAAATCCGAGGAAAGGCATGGCTATTTCTGCGGCGGCAGGGCCGGTGACAAATATTCTTCTTGCGATTTTCAGCATATTATTCTTTAAAATAATATTTATGTCATCTGCTGTTGTTTTGCCGGGAGCAATTAATGCCCCTATACTGCAGCCTCTGACCCTGATGATGATATACAGCATAAGAATTAACGTTTTTCTTGCCGCTCTTAATTTAATTCCCATTCCGCCTCTCGATGGCGGCAGGGTCTTCGTTGGAATTCTTCCTCACAAACAAGCCGTCTCATACAGCAAGATAGAACCATACGGGATTTTCATTGTTTATGGCCTGCTTTTTACAGGTATTGCGGGTTATTTTGTTTTTCCGCTGGAAAAACTGATATTATCATTGGTGCAATTATTTTAAAGAAGGAAAACTGCCTATGTCAAAAAAAAGAGTCCTGAGCGGAATGCAGCCAAGCGGACGACTCCATATTGGTAATTTAGTAGGCGCATTACAGAACTGGGTGAAACTGCAGGATGAATATGAATGCTATTATTTCATTGCGGACTGGCACGCCCTGACTTCTCAATATGCTGATACGTCACAGATAAAAGACAATATCAGGGATGTACTTATCAACTGGCTTGCAGCAGGTCTTGACCCTGAAAAGTCAGTTATGTTTATTCAGTCCTGGGTCCCTGAGCACGCAGAACTTCATCTGCTGCTTTCCATGATAACCCCATTGGGATGGCTGGAACGCGTGCCTTCATTCAAGGAGAAACAGGAAGAGGTGAAGGATAAAGACCTGAACACCTACGGCTTTCTCGGTTATCCTCTTCTTCAATCAGCAGACATATTAATGTACAAGGCAAACTATGTGCCTGTAGGCATCGATCAGTTGCCGCACCTTGAGATCACGAGGGAGATAGGCCGGAGGTTCAATTATTTTTACGGCAATGTTTTTCCTGAACCTGAGGGCCTTCTGACAGAATTCCCGAAGGTTCCCGGAGTGGACGGAAGAAAAATGAGCAAGACCTATGACAATTGCATTTATCTTTCAGATCCTGCTGAAGACGTTGAGCGGAAAATTAAAACCATGATGACCGACCCTCAGAGAGTTAAACGCACTGACAGGGGCGACCCGGAGCTTTCGCCGGTGTTCCAGCTTCACAAGATATTTTCGGACAAAGGGGAGCAGGCTGAGGTGGCTGATTCCTGCCGCTCGGCTAAGATCGGATGCCTTGACTGCAAGAAAATATTATTGAAAAATTTGTTTAAAATATTAGAGCCGATATGGACAAGACGAAAAGAATTCATGAACAGAGCGGATATCCTTGAAGATATCATCCAGGCAGGCGCAACAAGGGCAAAGAAAGTTGCTTCAGAAACCCTGATCGGGGCCTCCAAGGCCACAGGGTTGTGGATTAATCAACAGAATAAATAAAACTAATAAATAAATGAGCAAAAGTCTATTGACCACTCATTATTAATTAGTATAAAATTGTCAGGCTACTTGCAATATCGCTTTATAACATTTTCCTGCAGATCTTGAAAAAGGAACGATTTACTTTTTGACTATAAATCTAATATTAAGGAGGTTACGAATCTGTGGATAAGAAAAATACGATGTGGGCCTTTTTAGTAACAGGCATCCTCATCCTGATCAGCGCAATGTACTATAAGACAAATGTTTATTACATGTATCTTATAGTATACATCTGGTTTGGATTTGCCTACGGCATGATGCTTCAGTATGGAAGATTCTGTTTTGCATCGGCTTCAAGAGACCTTTTTGCTGCCGGTGTGCCGCGAATGGCAGTAGGCATACTCGTGGCGCTTATTTTCTTCAGCCTTATCCAGGCTACCCTTGCCACAACCAATATGAGCACATTCCATCCTGCGCCTTTTGGTATTCATACATTGATCGCAGGGCTGATTTTCGGGGTCGGGATGGTCCTTTCAGGCGGGTGCGCTTCAGGTTCACTTTATAAAATAGGTGAAGGCAACGGAACCTCTTTTCTTGCAGCCTTCTTCGGTCTCTGCATAGGTCAGGCCATATTTGTAGATGTCAAGTGGTTCAATTTCCTTATACCCCAGAAATGGATTGAAGTTGCTGCTGCACAGGGAATCCCTGCTGATAAGATGACCTCGTCTTTTGACAATTATCTTGCGGGCTATGTCTGGCACAAACCGGTTGTTCAGTTATCCAAGACAGATGTACTAAGTGGCTTACAAGGACCGGCAAAGTATTTTATTGCGGATTCCATGTTAAACGCGATC
>JACQXH010000018.1 GCA_016208845.1 Nitrospirota bacterium
GTGGAGTATGATAACCGCCTCCAAGAGGACTACCCTTATGGGCGTATTTATCGGATGTGTGGCAGGTCTTCACATCCTTGTTATGAAGGGTATGCAAATTAAATTTGGGGCCTCGAATTTCGGGCATCTTCTCACAAGAATGTCCAATGCAGGCCAATTAACGCTCAAACCCGGCGAGGTATCTACTAACGGTACGGTCTTTGACCCGGGCTACTGGTATATAACCAGCCAGGAGGGACAGTTCGGTGCATGGATCCTCGAAAAATTAGGCTGGAATATGCACGATAATATATTCTTTGGAGTTAATAACGGCCTTCCAGAACCATGGCATAACCCTGCCCTTTGGATGTCTTTCGGCATTATCTTTGGAGCTATGGTGATGGCGAGGCTCAGCAATGAATTTAAATTTAAACTGCCTAAAGGAGAACTGATCGTATGGGGACTCCTTGGCGGATTATTGATGGGCTTTGGTTCCAGGCCTGCCCTTGGCTGTAACATTGGGGCATTTTTCATAAGAGTTGCCGGAGGCGACCCGAGCGGATGGCTGTACGGCGGAGGGATGGTGGTAGGCGCCTTTTTCGGAGTCAAATTCTTCAACTGGTGGTCTGAGCGTAAAATGGCCAAAGAGATGGAGGCATTTTAAATAATAAACAGTAGACAGTAAACAGTAGACACTACAAAAATAAAAGGAGGAAGTTTGTCATGGCAATGAAATTTGAAAAAACAGGAGAAGGAACCTATGCACTTGATGTATGCGGGTATGTGTGCCCACATCCCCAGATCTATTGCAAAAAATCCCTTGAAAAAATAGCAGAAGGAGATGTACTGGAGATGACTTTTGACAACCCTTCATCTGCTGAAACAATTATCCAGATGATCGACCAGGCCGGACATGACCTTATGGAAAAGAAACATGAAGGCGGAAAAATCATCTTTAGAATCAAAAAGGGATAAACAGTTACTTTTTCAAAATCCTTAGGAGGAATTATGAAAGCACCTCTAATTGTTATAATTGTTCTCACTGTTGCAATTCTTGGCTTTTTGCTGTTCTACAGCCAGCAGCGTGATACTACTGCTCAGGGCACCCCGGGTCAACCAGGTCCTGGTTACGGACATGCACCGGCGGCAGGTGGATATGGCTCGGCACCGGCAGCAGGTGGATATGGCTCGGCACCGGCAGCAGGCGGTTACGGACATGCACCAGCGGCAGGCGGCTACGGACATGCACCAGCGGCAGGCACCGGCAGCAGGCGGTTACGGACATGCACCAGCGGCAGGCGGTTACGGACATGCACCCGCGGCAGGCGGTTACGGACATGCACCGGCAACAGGCGGATATGGTAAATAATCAAAATCAAATCTGAAACCCTGTTCAGGAGGTAAAATGAAAAAAGTATTGATCGCCGTTGATGATACAAAAGGCAGCAAGGCTGCGTTTGAGACCGCAAGCAGGATATGTTCCTGCATTCGCCCTGAATCAATTGCCGTATGCTATGTTGAGAAACTTGAAGGCAGATCTTTAATGGATGATGCTTTGCTCAGCATATCGGAAATGAAGACCTTGAAGGAAGTCCTTGAAGGCACAGAATATCAGGAAGCGCTTGATAAAAAAGCCCAGGCAGTCGTAGCCTATTACAAGAAGGCACTGGAAGATAAAGGCCTTACAGGCGTAAAAACGGTGATCAGAAAGGGTCATCCTGCTGAAGAGATCCTCGAAGCTGCGAAGGCAGAGGGCTCTGAAATGATAGTCATCGGTTCAAGAAGCAGGAGGACGACCCGCTTGTTTATGGGAAGCGTAAGCAGAGAGGTCGCCAACAGCTCTGAGATCCCTGTGCTGCTCGTGAAATAAAGAGAGATTATTTAGCAAGTTTATAATATCGGGGCAACTATAGCATTGCCCCGATAATTTTTTTATAATTAAATATGACGTCCTGTCGTGATAATTCCAGGAAACACTCATCCCTGCCGTTTGACGAGGAAAATAATACTGTTATACTCGGTGGCGGACTGGCCGGGCTTTCCGCAGGCTTGACCCTTACAAAAGCAGGCCGCCCGGTCCTTGTTTTTGAGAGCTCCCCTGATGTGGGAGGCCTTTCAAAGACGGTCATTCACGGTGATTTCAGATTCGATCTGGGCGGCCACAGATTCCTCACTAAAGACAAAAAAATAGAGCGTTTCGTGCTTGACTTACTGGACGGCGAATTCCTGAACGTCTCGCGCAAAAGCAAGATCTTCATGCGGAACAAGTTCTTCGATTATCCGCTCAGACCTTCAAACGCAATTTTCGGCTTGGGCGTCTCTACCACCCTTAAGGCAATTTCCGACTACAGCAGGGAGAAAATCAAGGGGCTTTTCATCGCTCCTCCCAATGTATCGCTTGAAGACTGGGTCGTAAGTAATTTTGGCCGCACGATGTTTGACCTCTACTTTAAAGATTACAGTGAAAAAGTATGGGGGATCGAGTGCAAAAGAATAAGCCAGGAATGGGTGTCTCAAAGGATAAAAGGGCTTTCCATGTGGGTTGCGATAAAAAATGCCTTTTTCAAGTTCAGCGGCCGTGACGTGGATACCCTTACAGACGAATTCATATATCCGCCGATGGGCATCGGCCAGATCTCTGATAAATTAAAGACGGAGATTGAAAAGAAAAACCATGTGCTGACAAATACTGCGGTATCGGAAATATATCACGATAATTTTATTATAAAGGGACTAAAGGCCAGGAACTGTGACAGGACATACAACATTGAAGGCAGGGATTTTGTCTCGAGCATACCCATGACGAGCTTTGTACGTATGCTTTCTCCATCTGCTCCTGAAGATATACACGATGCGGCCGCGCATTTGAAATACAGGGACCTTGTTATCGTGACCATTATGCTCAACCGTGAAAAAATAACTGATCTCACATGGCTTTATCTTCCCGATGATGATATCCCTCTCGGCAGGATCCATGAACCGAAGAACTGGAGCCCTCATATGGCCCCGGAAGGAAAGACACATATCGTATCAGAGTATTTCTGTTTTAAGGGCGACAGGATATGGAATTCGAGCGACGAAGAGCTTACGCAAATTACGTTAAAGCAAATGGAGCGTTTAGGATTCCTTGAAGAAACAGATCTGTTTGACAGTTGTGTTATAAGGGTGCCCAAGGCATATCCCCTCTTCGACGTTGATTATCCGAAGCATTATGTGAAAGTATTAAGGTATCTGGAGAACTTCAAAAATCTTCATGCTGTCGGCAGGGCAGGGATGTTCAGATACTACAACATGGATCACACGATCGCATCAGGGATCGATGCGGCCGAAAGGATAATTCAAAACTCAAAATGATACACGATGCAGGATTCAGGATACAAGATGCACGATAGAGTTTGCTGTTATCATGTATCATGTATCGTGTATCCTGTATCCTGATCTGCTATGCGATGCGCATTGATCATACCTTCATGGGTACCTGAGGATATCTTCAGCTCCGGGACCGCAGGGTCACAGATAAATTACTGGCAGCCCCTTGGGACTCTCTACGTTGCTTCTTCAATCATTAAGGCGGGCCATGAAGTTATATTTCTCAACGGCGCCTTCATGAAGCACCCGGAGATCCTTGATGAGATCTCAAATTATCAGCCGGAATTTGTCGGCCTTTACTCAACCACTTTTGGATGGAAAAAGGCGGTGTTTACTGCATCGGAGATCAGGCGGATAACCTCGCCCCTCCGCCCCTATATAGCTGTCGGCGGCCCTTACCCAATTGCAATGCAGGAAAAATGCTTGATTGATGCACCTGAAATCGATGCAGTAGTGACCGGAGAAGGCGAGATCACCGTTGTTGAGCTGCTGGACAGATTGGGCAAAGGGAGTGATCTTGCCGGGGTCAAAGGCGTAGTTTACAGGGAAGGGCATGAGATCAAAAAAAATCCCCCCCGTCCTCTCATCACAGACATGGACTCCATTGTTTTTCCGGCAAGAGAGCTTCTTGGCGATGCAAAAGACTATATCCCGCCGCCAGCGACATATAAAAGAAGACCCGTTGCCGTAATAATGACATCAAGAGGCTGCAGCAGGAGATGCATTTACTGTTTCCAGATAGATAAGCAAAGAAAGAGCGGGGTGCGGTTTCGTAGCGTGGAAAATGTCATTCAGGAGATAGAGCTCTGCATCAGACAGGGCTATCGTGAGATAAAATTTATCGATGACACCCTTGCCGCAGACTATGACAGGGCCATGAAGATAGCGCAGGAGATAAAGGCGCGTAAACTGGACTTTACATGGTTTGCCTCTGCATGCGTCAATCAGGTCGATAAACCCCTGCTCCGGGCATTTAAGGACGCAGGTTGCTGGGCCATTCTTCTTGGCGCCGAGAGCGGGGTGCAGAAAAATCTCAATACAATAAGAAAAGGCATAACGCTCGAGCAGACCCGTAAGGCAGTGAAAGCGGCAAAAGATGCCGGACTGACAGTCTATACGCCATTTATCTTCGGCATACCCGGTGAGACCTTTGAGGATGGGCTGAAGATTGCTAAATACGGCCACATGTCTGAAGAGCTCACCGACTTCACTTATCAGGGCGCAGCCTTTGTCCCTTATTCAATGACAAGGCATGATATTGCGGTACTGCGGCAGACAGCGTTCAGAAAATTCTATTCAAGGCCTTCATTTATAGCCAAAAGGATCCTCGGCCTGCGCAGCGCGAATGACTGTGTCGTGGCATTCAAAAGCCTTAAGAGCCTTTTCTCTCTGTGGACGAAAAACGATCTATTCGGAAAGCATAATAAAAGCTTTTAATTAATAGCCTGTCTAATATTATCTGCAATCAAATATAAATTGACGAGGAGGTATGCAAGCGAAGCAAAATAAATTTTAATTATAAGCTGTCCACATCTTTTTTACCCTGCGAAAAATATTTTTAAAATGTTCCATGGATTGTATCTCTTTCAACAAGCCGAGTATGATCCTGGGCCTGAAATAAAATTCCATATATGCCTTTCGAAGAAGCCCCTGGAGTTCTTTTATCGTCATTTTTTCAGGCACATAGTTGATCTGGTTCAGAACGACCAGGCTTGAATCCGCTATATTTAACTTACCTTCCTTTTTGAGGGACTCGGTCATCTCACTGCCCGGCACAGGTATCCATATAGTAAACTGCGCCCTCTTTAGCGGAAGTTCCTTTGCCAGTTTTATGGTTTTCAGGATATCTTCTCTTTCTTCTGCAGGGTATCCGAGAATAAAAAATCCGGTCATCCTGATCCTGGTAGTACGCGCCACTAATTCTACTTTTTCCTTTATCTTTTCAAGGCTCTGCCTCCTCTTCATGTGATCAATGATCCTCTGCGAGCCTGACTCGATCGCCATGCCTATAGAATAACAGCCTGCCTTCTCCAGCAACCTGAGCAGGTCTTCATCAAGGGATTCCACCCGCACACCATTGGGAAAAGATATGTTTATCTTCATGCCTTTCTCAATGATCCTTTTGCATACTCCTTCTGCCAGGGATCTTTTTGAGGTAAAGCAGTCATCTATGATCTGATACTCCCTCACATTGTAATGATCATGTAAAAGCGACACTTCTTCCATGATAGACCCGATGCTTCTGGCCCTCGTTTTTCTTCCCATGATAAGGGCATTGGCACAATAAGTGCAATGATGCGGACAGCCGCGAGTGCATGAAATCGTTGCCAGAGGAAAGCTTTTTACAAAGGCCCCGATAGGAGAATTGGGATATTCATTGGGATTGATCAGGTCCCAGCTTGGCAGACCCAAAGAATCCAGGTCCTCAATAGGCTGTAACGGATTTAAATTAACCGTACCATTGCTCCTCCATATGAGATGGTGGATATCCTCATATGCACACTCCTGCTCTCCCTTTAATTTTTTCAGCAGTGCCGGCAAGCCTATCTCTGCCTCTCCGCGAAATCCAAAATCCGCATTTAAATAAGACGTGGAAGAAGAACCTGAGACATGGGCGCCGCCGATAATCGTCACAATATCAGATTTGAGAGATTTAACCAAATTCAAAGCATCGTTGACCTCATTCACACTGCATGTATAGACCTGAAACCCGGCAGCGTCATAATCGAGCCTCTTCAGTCTTTCTTCGAGCTTTTTCCTGGTCATGTCTTTTTTCATCCCGTCCCATATATCTGCCTCGAAACCGTTTCTTCTGAGGGCAGCGGCCAGGTAGCCCAGGCCAAGATTGGGAGTAGCGGCAAACATGCCTCTTTCACTGGTGATTGGATTAATAAGCAGTACTCTCATGTTTATATTAATATCTCTTTCTTGATTAATTAGAACGATTCTTTCAGGAACGTTCTAAACTCCCCATTAATTATAACACAATGCAGTTCACTCACTTTTAACAAAAAACAATTTAAAAACTCTCGTCATTATATATTTAAACTGTTCAAACGATCGTATTTCCCTCAATAATCCGATGATGATAGCGGGCCTTAGATAAAACCCTGCATAGGCCTTGATGAAATATTTCCTCATCTGATCCCATGTCATATTTTCAGATACATAACTTATTTTATTTATGACTATCCTGTCTGGATCCACGTCTTTTAATTTACCTTCCTTCCTCAATTTTTCCGTCATTTCACTTCCCGGCACCGGCATCCATAAAGTAAAATTCGCCCTGCTGAAAGGCAGGGAACGGGAAAGTCTTATAGTCTCCAGGACATCTTCTACCTTTTCTTCAGGATATCCAATAATGAAAAAGCCGGTCATCCTGATATTGCATGCCCGGCGCACCATGGCCACTTGATCTCTTATCATCTCAAGGGTCTGTCCTCTTCTCATATGGTCCATGATCCTCTGAGAACCTGTCTCAATTGCCATGCCAAGTGAATAACAGCCTGCCTGTTCCAATGATTGCAGGAGTTCCTCATCAAGGGACTCTATCCGTACCCCGTTAGGGAACGAAATGCTTATCTCCATTCCACTTTCAATTATCCCTCTGCAAACTTCCATCGCTATAGTCCTGTTCGAAGTAAAACAATCGTCAATGATTTGAAACTCTCTTATCCCGTGATCATAGTAAAGCAATTGCATCTCAGCTAAAATGGACTGGCTGCTCCTCGCCCTTAATTTTCTGCCCATAATCCGCGTATTGGCGCAGAAAGTGCAATAATGGGCGCAGCCGCGCGTGCAGGATATCGTTGTCAGTGGAAAGTTTCTCGCAAAGGCCCCTATAGGCGCATTCGGATATTCATTTGGAGCGATCAGGTCCCAGCTTGGCATACCTAATGAATCGAGGTTCTCGACAGGCTGCAGGGGATTGCAGAGTATACGGTCCTTATCTCTACGTACAAGATTCGGAATCTCTTCGAATGCACATTCCTGATGACCGGCCAGTTTATTTAAAAGTTTTGGCAAGCCTTCTTCTGCTTCTCCCCTGAACGCGAAATCCGCTTCAGTCAGGTCTGTCAGAACCTGTTCGGGATCGCCTGAGGGATGAGGGCCGCCTGCGACTGTAATACATCCCGGATTCTTTGACTTAATTAACTTTAAAATTTCAAGAGACTCTTTTAGACTGCAAGTATAAACCTGACAACCGGCAACATCATAATCAGCCCTCATCAGTCTGTCTATAAGCTTCTTGTTGGTCATGCCCTTTTTCATCCCATCGCAGACCTCAACGCTAAATCCATTCTTCCTCAGGGCTGTCGCTATATACCCCAGGCCAAGATTAGGGGTATTGTGGATCATTCGTTTTTCAGGGGTGAGGGGGTTAATCAAGAGTACTTTCATATGTATTAATCCAAATAATGCCTTGAGGAAACCACAGAGGACTCAGAGGACAATTGTTTTTAATTTGCAAGTTTCAAATTTATAAATTACAATTTCCAATATTCTTCAACCTCTGTGGTAAATTGCATTTTCCGGGTTAAGGGTCCCGCGTCAGGAACGCAGGACGCAAAAGACAAAATCCTTGCTGTCATTTTCTGGGTCGTTTTACTTTTAATACATAAAGCGGTTTTCGCTGGCTTTCCTGATAATAGCTTACAAGCATTTCACCAAGAAGACCCATCCCGATAAGCTGCATTCCGATTATTATTAGAAGCGTGCCCAAAAGAAGAAGAGGCCTTGTACCAATAGAATGGCCGGCAAACCACTCAAAGACAAGAGATAGATTTATGATAAAACCTATAAAACCAATTAAAAGCCCTATAGGGCCAAAGGCCTGCATGGGTTTGGTAGAATACCCCTGCAGGAATTTGACCGTTATCAGATCCAGGATCACCATAAGGGTCCGCGAGATCCCATATTTTGATTTTCCATGCCGCCTCGGGTGATGTATGGTCTCTACCTCTTTTATCTTTACGCCATACCAGCTGGCAACAGCCGGAATAAAACGATGCAGTTCACCATATATGTTTATATTTTTGACTACTTCAGCTTTAAAAGCCTTGAGTCCGGAACCATAATCACGGAGCCGCACCCCGGTCACTTTGCTGATCAGCCAGTTAGCTATTTTGGAGGGGAATCTCCTGATCAAAAAAGGATCCTGTCTATAACGCCTCCATCCGTTAACAACATCATATTCGCCTATCAGCGACACGAGTTTAGGTATGTCCTTAGGGTCATTCTGCAGGTCTCCGTCGATCGTAACGATAACCTCGCCATTTGCATGATCAAAGCCCGCAGCCCAGGCCGCTGCTTTGCCGAAATTTCTCCTGAATCTCAGTATTTTAACTTTCGTATCTTTCTCTTCAAGCGGTTCAAGGAGCTCCAGAGTTTTATCTGTGCTTCCATCATCAATGAACAAAAGCTCATAATCATTACCCTGGGTATTCATAACAGATTTAAGCGAGGTATAGAGCTCTGTAACATTCTCTTCTTCATTATGTAAGGGAATTACAATTGAAACGAGCATGGGATCCTTTCCTGTTTCATATTACAAATATATTGTTTTTAATGCCGATAAATATATCCAGCTATCAAAGTCATTCTGTATTTTAACAAAAACGTCCTGAAAATCCCTGAATTCCCCTGACGCAGCAACTTTTCAACCTATAAAAAGCAGTTAACCACAGACCTGCCTGCCGGCAGGCAGTCCCGCCTCAGGCGAGGACACAGAGGCACAGAGGAAAACCGAGAAGTGAGAAATGAGAAATAAAAGACAAGAGATTTTCTGCTTCCAATTTCTTATTTCCTATTTCTCATTTAGTTCTCTGTGCCTCCGTGGTAAATGAACTGCTGTATTAGGTTCTAATACCTTATTTATCATTTCTGATATTATCATTGGCCCTTTGAAGGTTACTCTTGATAATTCCCAGGAGGCGGCTTACAGAGTCCGGCTCTTTATTTACAAGATCCTCAACCTCTTCTGGATCTTTTTTTAAATTAAAAAGCAATGATTCATTCTTTCCAAGATAATGGATCAGTTTATGATCGCCTTCCCATACGGCAATACTTCCCGTTTTGATCTGGTGACCACGGCCCGGGTTCTCTTCGAAGTTCATAGAAAAACCTGCTTTGGGCTGCAGATGCATGCCTCTCAGAAGAGGTACGAGCGACCTGCCTTCCATCCATAAAGGCACAGGAATATTTGCCAGGTCCAGAACGGTCGCAGGAATATCAATCTGCTCCACCATAGCATCCACATTTTGTCCTTTTTCCTGACCTGGCTCCCTGATTATAAGAGGGATACGGGTAACCTGTTCATACAGGAATGGCCCTCCGTGGGTGAGGTAACCGTGATCAAAGCTCTCTCCGTGGTCAGATGATAATATAAGAACTGTATCACCGATATTTACTTTTTCCAGCTGTCCGATAAAATCCTGAAATGTCCTGTCAATGTACGAAATGAAATCATCATAATGATCCCTCAAAATATTTGCATCCTTCTGCATTTCATCGGGGAACCGGCGGTATTGAAACAGA
>JACQXH010000240.1 GCA_016208845.1 Nitrospirota bacterium
AAGGTGGCAGGATTAGAGGCCGGGGCCGATGATTATATGCCTAAACCCTTCAGCGAAATCGAACTGAATGCCAGGATCTATGCCTGCCTGAGAACAAAGGCCTTGCAGGATGAGCTCAGGCAGAAGAACCGCGAGCTTGAGAGACTGCTCGAAAGAGTTGAATTTCTCGCTATGACCGATTCCCTGACAGAGCTTTATAACAGGCGGCATTTTGAGACCGTCCTTGAAAAGGAATTTCAAAGGACGCTCAGGTACAAGTCGCCGCTGAGCTGTTTAATGCTGGATATAGATAACTTCAAACAGATAAATGACGAATACAGCCATCAGGCTGGAGACTCTGTCCTGCAGGAGATAGCACGGCTGATAAAAAGTTCTTTTCGGGAAATTGATATAGTGGCGCGGTGGGGCGGAGAAGAGTTTACCATCCTGCTTCCTCAGACAGACAGGCCGGGGGCCCTGAAATGCGCGTCTCGGCTGCTCGAAGAAATATCCGGTCATAAATTTTCAAGGCTCGCGGAAAGAAAAGTTACGGTAAGCATTGGCGTGGCCACCTCGCCGGACCCTTCCATAGAGAATGGAGAACAGCTTGTAAATGTCTCTGACCTCGCTATGTATGAAGCAAAAAGAAAAGGCCGCAACCGGGCGGAAATAATGAACAGCTGAATAAAGTTATCTTTTTTATTTGCAAATTATTTTTCTTCTGCTGGTTCCCCTGTATTCCCCTGGTCTATAATTTTCTCTGGCTCCGGACATTTTTTCCCGGCATAGGCCTCGTCGGCCTCCAGCCTGTCAACGCGGATATTGCTGACGGTGATCTTCTGTTTGCCTTCTACTGTAAAACCTGCCCTGCCGCCATAGAAAAGAAGGTCCAGGGCCTCGCCGGCATATTGATCATTAATAAAAAAATAGGTAACGCACTCATATTTAACAATAGTCAGCTTGTTGGATTGACTCTGTATGCCGTCCTCCCTGTATTTCTTCCATTTGATAACTTCTGAATCTATTCCCCTCTCGCGCTTTTTGACTGAAAAGCTGCCGTTGTCAGAAATATAAAATTTATAATGGTAATTTATATCCTGAGAGCCCCAGACAATGCCATATCCTGAATTATCACTGCCCGGGATTTTTTCAATTGATACATCAATCCTGAGATTCACGTTATCAGGGATATTAAATTGATAATTTAATATTATTTTATCAATACCATCTATCTTTTGTTCAATAATATATTTGCCGTTTTCCATGTTTATTTTTACCATGGAATTCTCTTCCACGAGCCATTTATTTTTATTGTCCTGAAACGAGTCCTCGAAAATAATTTCGCCTTTGGTTGGCGGGGATGGATATTTATCCACGGCATTGCCTTCATTGGCAAGCAAGGCAACAGGCAGGAGGAACCCGATCGCAGATATCATTATCGTAAAAAAGAAGGAACATTTTTGTTTAAAGATAAGCTGAATCATATTGCCTCCCTAAAAAATATCAAAACTTAAAATATAAAATGTAAAATTAAGGAGATGAAATATTAATGAAACTTTTCCATTATTCTGATTTTTGAACTTTAATTTTTTATTTACCTCCTGATGCATTTATTTCCTTCTGACCTTCTCTGCCTTTTTCAATACTTCCTCTACCATTTTTTTCTTGTGGGCCCTGAGTGTTTTTTGGAACCCGGGGGTTTTCAAGCCCAGGATCTGTGCAGCAAGGATGCCTGCATTTCTGGCGCCTGCCTTGCCTATCGCCATTGCGGCTACAGGTATGCCGGGCGGCATCTGGACTGTTGACAGGAGTGCGTCAATGCCCTTTAGGGGAGAGGAATCAATTGGAACGCCGATTACCGGAAGAATGGTATGTGCGGCCATTACGCCGGCCAGGTGGGCTGCTGCACCAGCTCCTGCAATTATTACCTCCACGCCTGTTCTTTCCGCATCCCTTGTTATTTTAACCGTCCTGTCCGGGCTCCTGTGAGCAGAGGCAATAGTAATTTCATATGGTATCTTAAATTCTTTTAAAATTTTCCCCGCCTCTTCCATTACCGGCAGATCTGAATCACTGCCCATCACTATTAATACTTTCGGTTTCATAATTTACCTTTCTCGTAATGCGTAATCCGTAATGTGTAATGAGTTAATTGAAAATACTCATAACGCATTACGCTTCACGCATCACGGTTTTTCTATCGCTTTATCCGCAATATCTTTTCTGTAATGCATACCTTTAAAATGGATCTTTTCTACGGCCTCGTACGCCTTTTCTTTTGCCGTCTTTACATCCTGTCCCCGGGCCGTGACTCCCAGGACCCTTCCTCCGGATGTGACTACCTCACCGTCCTTCAGCGTGGTTCCCGAATGGAAAACCACCACATCATTCCTGTTTTTTTGTGAATCAAGCCCAATAATTTTATCCCCTTTTTCATAGGGACCCGGATACCCCTTTGAGGTCATGACAACACACACAGAAACATCGTTCTTCCATGTAATCTTTACGTCTTTGAGCTTTCCTTCTGTTGTTGCCTTCAGGGCCTCGCAGAGATCGCTGTCAAGCCTCATCAAAACAGGCTGGGCCTCAGGATCGCCGAACCGGCAATTGAATTCAAGCACGAACGGTTTTCCATCGCATATCATAAGGCCTGCGTAAATAACGCCTCTGTAATTTATGCCCTCCCTTGACAGCCCCTTTATAAGTGGCTCGATAACGCTCTTCATGACGCTTTTTTCAAGATTTTGCGTTATCACAGGCGCCGGACTGTATGCTCCCATACCCCCTGTGTTGGGCCCCTTGTCATTGTCATATATCCTCTTGTGGTCCTGTGATGTGGCAAGCGGAAGAACGGTCTTTCCGTCTGTCAATACCATAAAAGATGCCTCTTCTCCTTTTAAGCACTGTTCAATCAGAACCTTATTGCCGGCAGGGCCAAACGCCTTGTCTTTCATTATAACCTTAAGGGCATCTATTGCCTCGTCCCGTGTCTCACATACAAAAACGCCCTTGCCTGCAGCAAGGCCGTCAGCCTTGATCACTACCGGCGCGCCCTTGAGCCTTATATACTCTTCTGCATGGATATAGGAGGTAAACGTTTTGTATTCTGCGCTGGGGATCCCGTACTTGAGCATAAAATCCTTTGCAAAGACCTTGCTCCCTTCAAGCCTGGCGCCTGAAGCATCAGGGCCGAAGATCCTCCGGTCTTCTTTCACAAATGCATCAACTATGCCTGCAGTAAGCGGAGCCTCAGGGCCCACGACGGTCAGGTCGATCCATTCGTATTTAGCAAAGTTCAGCAAGGCATCAATGTCATCCGCCTTGATATCAAGACACTCTGCGAGTTCTGAAATACCTGCATTGCCCGGAGTGCAAAAGATCACATCGACCTTCGGGCTTTGTTTCAGCTTCCACACAAGCGCATGCTCCCTGCCGCCGCTGCCGATTACCAAAACTTTCAAGATTGTTTCTCCTATTCTGTTAATAAACAGGGTTCATATATCTGGAAAAATGCAAAATATTAAATGCAAAAATCACAATTAAGGGATCTCTTTAAATTAAAATAATCTTCTTGCATAATTTTAATTTTGAATATTTGATGTTTATTTTTCCCACTCGGCCCCTTGACCACTTGAACCCTCGAATCCTTTGTCTTAATGTTTAAAATGCCTCATGCCCGTAAATAACATGGTCATGTTATGTTCATCCGCTGCAGCTATCACGTCATTGTCCTTGATGGAGCCGCCCGGCTGGATCACTGCCGTTGCGCCTGTCTTTGCGATAACATCTATGCCGTCCCTGTTGGGAAAAAATGCGTCTGAGGCCACGGCAGACCCCTTCAGAGATATATTCAGGTTCGCTGCCCTTATCGCGGCAAAGTTTGCAGAATCGACCCTGCTCGTCTGTCCTACGCCTATGCCGAGCGTCCGGTCTTTTGAGGTATAAACAATTGCGTTGGACTTCACATGCTTGCAAACCTTCCATGCAAAGGAAAGGGCCGCGAGTTCGTCGGCAGTTGGTTTTTTCCTGGTAACCACCCTGAGTGAGCCAAAGTCATCTATCATTCCCGTGTCTTTTTCCTGTAAAAGCAGTCCGCCCTGAATTTTCCTCATTTCAAATCCGCCGGAGTTCTTATCAAGGCTTACCTCCAGAAGTCTTATATTGGACTTCTGGCTTAACAGCTTCAGCGCCTCAGCGTCATACCCGGTAGCAAGAATGACCTCTACAAAAAGCCTTAATATTTCGTTTGCAGTGGCAACGTCAACATCCCTGTTCAGCGCAATGACCCCGCCGAATGCTGATATGGGATCGGTCTCAAACGATTTTTTATAAGCAGTATGGATCGTATTGCTTACAGCAACACCGCAGGGATTATTGTGCTTCACAATGACAGCAGCCGGCTCCTTAAATTCCCTGACAAGGTCAATGGCCGCGCTTGAATCAAGATAGTTGTTATAGGACATTTCCTTGCCCTGCAGTATTTTTGCGTCGACAATGGAAAGCCCGTTGTACAGCGGCTCCTTGTACAGGGCGGCATTCTGGTGTGGATTTTCGCCGTATCTCAGGTTGCTAACCTTAAGAAAGCTCTGGTTGAGATACGCAGGAAATATTTCTTCTGATCTGCCGAACCTGCTCAAATAATTTCCAATAAGCGTATCATATCTGGCGGTGTGGGCAAATACCTTTTTGGCAAGATAGAATTTGGTGTCATAACGGACCTCTCCGTTCTGATTTTTCAGTTCATCAAGGACCTTTTGATAGTCGGCAGGATCAACGATAACGGTCACGTCCTTAAAATTCTTTGAAGCAGCCCTCAGCATTGTCGGGCCGCCTATATCAATGTTCTCAATGGCCTCTTCAAATGTTACGTTCGATCTTGAGACAGTTTCTTCAAAGGGGTAAAGATTGACAACAACTATGTCAATCGATTCTATATGGTTATTCCTTATTTCTTCCAGGTCTTTCTCACTGTCTCTTCTCCAGAGCAATCCGCCGTGCACCTTGGGGTGAAGGGTCTTAAGCCGGCCGCCTAAAAGCTCAGGGAACTTTGTATACTCAGAAACATCTTTGACTTTCAGCTTCTCGCCCCGCAGAGCAGTCGCCGTTCCACCGGTTGAAATTATCTCTATACCAAGCCTGCTGAGCTCCCTGGCAAACTCAACAATGCCGCTTTTATCTGAAACGCTTATGAGTGCTCTTTGAACTTTTGCCATGTTACCCCCCGTGTTTTTAAATTAAAATTGTAATTGCTCAGGTTGTTCAGATTATCAGACTGTAGTCTGTTAGCTAAACGACTAAATAACTACAGTCTGTCTGCCTTAAAAGTTACTATAAATTCGAAATTGTGAATAAGTTTTTTATTTGCCGGGCCTGCGACTCAAACAGGCTCTATTTAGCCGCCTATACTTTAACTTAGAATTCAAATTTTTTAAAGTGTTTTATTTCGCGCCAGTTGTATGAGAAACGGACGAATTTCTTAATAGCAGGCGTATAATTTAAAGGCCCTGATCCGTTTATGAAACAGACACTAAAATGTTATCATTGTTCCAGGGGATAAACCTTACTGGTTTTCTTATATTTATTGCCGCTTCAGCTATTATATATACTGGCTGAAAATTATTCTTTTTATATGAAAACAATATTAATCTCATTGCTTCTTATTCTTTCTGTATCAACAGCGCCTGCTGAGGAGGCGTATAGCCTTAGAATCAAGGCGAGTAATCATCCTGATTTCCTGAGGATCGTGATAGAGGGGGCTGATGCCATTATTTCAAAGGCATTGGTAAACCAGAAAGGTCGTGACATCATCGTCAGGTTCCCTGATACCAGATTCTCTGTGCGGGAGGCAAGCGAAGGCGTGAGCAATAAGACCCTCAAGGATGCCATATTGTTTTCCCCGGGGGATTTCAATGAGTTCAAGGTGTCTCGGTTGAAAGACCCCAGCCGGCTCGTTGTAGATATCTTCCCGCCCGGCAAGAAAAATAATGAGGCCGTAACCGTAAAAGAACAGGCTAAGGACAGCAGGCTCAAAATTATATTAATAGACCCGGGGCACGGCGGTTATGACTCAGGTATAATCGCAGGGGATTATAGGGAAAAGAATGTGGTACTTGATATATCAAAGACACTGGCATTGATGATAAACAAAGGAACTTCAAGATGTTTTCTCACCAGGGAAAGCGATCTTTCGATCTCTCTTGGCGAAAGGGCAAAATTTACAAACAGTAAAAACGCTGACATCTTTATCAGCCTGCATATCGGTAAACACAGCGGTATGACACTGTATTTACCCGTTATTACCGAACCTGCACCGCCTTATGTAAGCAGTTACCTTATTAATAGAGGGCAGGAGGAATATATGGATAAAACTGATGACCTCAGCAAGTCCATGCAAACAGCATTAAAGGAAGATTTTGGCGATCTTATGGTAACATTAAAACCTCTTCCATACACGATTCTTGCAAAGATCGAGGCAGCAGCCCTGATAATTGAGCTGCCTACGCTTACAGACGCCCGTTACAACGATGAATATAAGGCAAAACTGGCAAATGCCATTTATAAAGGACTGGATCTGAATGAGCAAACCCAGGCGAAATAAAAAAACCAGGATATTTTCATGGAGGTTTGTGATTGCTTTATGCCTGTTTTTTGGGGTAAGCGCACTCACAAGTTTTTTATATCTCAGGCCGATGCTCGAGTTCAAGTCGTCTTTTATTGAGAACATCCAGTCTCAGCGCCGTATGGTAAAGCCCAAAGTTGAAGACTCTGTCTCCCAAAGGTTATACAAACACCAGCCGGTGGATTTGAATAGCGGCAATATAGATTCCCTTATCTCCGCAGAGGACGCGATAAATAATTATATGAGGCCATATGGGGTAAGGCTTTCAGATCTATACATGGACAAAGATGGGGTTGTCTATGCTGATTTCAGCGGAGAGCTTAGAAATAAATTCTCAGGTGACGCATCTGATGAGTTTCAGATTATCGCCGGCCTTTATCAAAGCCTTGGGGTAAATGTTGCGAATTTCAAATCACTGAGAATCCTCCTTGACGGCAGGGAGACAGAGAGTTTCGGCGGACATATAGATATATCAGGGATGATAAGAGAAGAAATAGAAAAAACTTCGGGGGAAAAGATTGAAGACTCCATCTGATAAAAGGCCTATCGGCATCTTTGATTCCGGTGTCGGCGGACTCACGGTCCTAAAAGAGGTCATAAAGAAGCTTCCGTCAGAAAATATTATATATCTTGGCGATACGGCGCGGGTCCCGTATGGGGCCAGGTCGCCAGAGATCATTATGAAATATTCATTGGAATGCGCACAGTTTCTTCTGTCAAGGGGGATCAAGCTCCTGGTTGTTGCATGTAATACCTCCTCCTCTATAAGCCTGCCCGGCCTTGCCCAGGATCTGCCCGTACCTGTTGTTGGAGTTGTCGAGCCCGGCGCACGGGCCGCAGTTGCAAAAAGCAGATCAAAAAAGATAGCTGTGATAGGCACTGAAACAACCATTAAAAGCGGCTCCTATAAAAGGGCCATTAAGGCCATCGATTATTCAATCGATGTTATGGGCCTTGCGTGTCCGTTATTTGTTCCACTTGTAGAAGAGGGCTGGATCAGGGGAAATATCGTGAGTCTAACAGCCCAAAAATATCTATCACCACTAAAAAAATTCGGCGCTGATGTGCTGATCCTCGGCTGCACACACTATCCAATAATAAAACGCGTGATAAGGGAGGTTGCAGAAACCAACCTGATCGATTCTGCGGCAGAGACTGCCAAAGAGGTAAAATGCATACTTGAAGAGAGTAAAGTCCTGAGGCTCGATAACAGTAAGCCTGAGAGGGAATTTTTTGTTACAGACTCGCCAAAAAAATTCATTCAGATCGGGGAGATGTTTTTGGGCCAAAAGATATCAAATATTTCAGGGATAAACGTAGGCGACCTGAAATAAGGAAAGTGATGCAGGATACAGGATTCAAGACGCATGTTTTTTCACCTGAATCATGCATCGTGAATCTTGCATCACAATGGTTATGTTCGAATCCTGGAATGCTTAAAAAAAATACGAGGAGGACCAAACTATGCGTGCTGACGGCAGGTCTGCCGCTAAACCGCGGAACATTAAGATAACGAGGAATTTTTTAAAACCTGCAGAGGGCTCTGTATTGATAGAGGTGGGTGACACAAAGGTGATCTGCACTGCCACAATTGAGAATAAGGTCCCTCAATTTCTCAAGGACCAGGACAGGGGATGGGTGACTGCCGAATACTCCATGCTGCCTCGAGCGACTCAGACCAGGACCTCGCGGGAATCTGTCAGCGGGAAAATAAGCGGCAGGACACATGAGATACAGCGGCTCATCGGAAGGGCCATGCGTTCTGTTGCAGACATGGAGGCATTAGGCGAAAGAACCATCTGGCTCGACTGTGATGTTATTCAGGCTGATGGAGGAACAAGGACAGCCTCTATAACAGGGGCCTTCGTTGCTCTCACAGATGCGGTAAGTTATGCCCTGAAAAATAAGATAATCAAAAAGAACCCGATCAGGGATTACGTTGCGGCAGTTAGCGTCGGCATAATCAATGGCGAACCCATGCTTGATCTCACATATGTCGAAGACTCTGCGGCTGAGGTGGACATGAATGTTGTAATGACCGGGTCCGGAAAATTCATAGAGATACAAGGGACTGCAGAAACAAATCCCTTTGACAGCATAATGCTCCAGAGGCTTCTGGACCTTGCCCGGTCAGGCATCAAAGAGATCATCGCGATTCAAAAAAACGCCCTGAATTCCGTATAATCCGGAAAGCCCGTGTGACACTCTCACCATGGACAAGTACGATCATCTGGTTTTGTGCTTCCCTAATCACTGTTGCAGCGGGCTAAGCCATTATCAGCGGATGCTTGAGGAACTGGTTGTTATGTGCCGAGCGCACTGTATTTTCAAGAAGCATGGCGATCGTCACAGGCCCAACGCCTCCGGACACTGGTGTAATAAGTGACGCTTTTTTCTCTACAGACTCCCAATCAACATCTCCTGCAATGGCGCCGTCATCAAGCACATTGATCCCGATATCAACGACCACTGCGCCATCCCGTATCATTTTCCCTGTAATAAGACCTCTTGTCCCGGTTGCCGAGCAGATTATGTCTGCCTGCTTTGTGAAATGTGACAGGTTTTGCGTTGCCTTGTGGCATACTGTGACCGTTGCTTCTTTGGCAAGAAGCATCAGGGAAAGGGGCTTGCCTACGGCAAGACTTTTCCCGATGACCACCGCGTGCTTGCCTTTTATTTTTACCCCGGAGTGCTCGAGAAGCCTGATCACTCCGAAAGGGGTACAGGGCAGAAAGCTGGAAAGGGCCGGCGAGTGCCCAGGCGAATAAAGAGACGCGTAATCTCCCCGCCTGAATATCTGAAAGGTGGACTCATCGGCAGCGAGCCGTCCTGCAGAAAGAGACCCGAGCCCGTCAATGTCCTTCTCGGGTATGATCTCATTGACTACTCTTCTGTAATTGATCCTGCGGGGCAGGGGAAGAAGCACCAGCAGGCCGTTCATTCTTTCATCGCGGTTTATGGAGCCAACAATGTTAAGGATCTCGTTGATCGAGGCGGTTTCAGGAAGATAGTGTTCAAATGGCGTTATTCCGACCTTCTTGCACCCTGAGAGCGTGGCCTTGAGGTATTGCCGTGAGGCCAGATTATTGCCCACAAGCATAAGCCCAAGCCCCGCGTCTATCCCATACCTCTTCAGGGCCTTTACCTCTTTTTTAACCTTGCTCTTGATCATTTCGGAAAGCCTTCGCCCGTCCATTATTTCTGCCATGATATTACTCCTCCTGATGAGATTGTACACGGCTTTTGATCTTCAATCAAGCAGCAAATGTCCAGAGATAGCCGATCCCGCAGAAAGCAATTAACCACTTCGACGTGACCCTTCGACAGGCCTGATCCTAATTGAAATGATCAGTAAGGCCAGAGGGGTCTGCCCTTAAAATTGACCAATGACAATGTTTTGATATACTTTTACTAAAGGCAGGCCAATCCCGATATGCCCTGACAGGAGGTAACCGATGAATATGCTGAAAAGATGGCTCATATCAAGTCTTTCCCTTTTTGCGGCCGCATGGATCGTTCCGGGGATTAGAGCGGAAGGCAATGCGCTGGCCGTCTATTTCGTGATGGCCGTTATCCTGGGGCTTATCAACCTGCTCGTGAAACCGATACTCATACTGCTCTCCCTGCCTATTACCATTCTCACACTGGGTCTGTTCATACTTGTCGTCAATGCTGTCATGCTCTTGTTCGCCTCTGCCATAGCGGTTAAACTGTTCAATGTCGGTTTCTACGTTGAAGGGTTCTGGCCTGCATTCCTGGGCGCCCTTGTCGTAAGCGTTGTCTCGATGATATTGTCATCTCTTATGCGGACTGACTCAGACACTGGCAAATGAATTCCGATGTATTTGCTTTCTTCAGCAGACTTGGTATAATTAAATTATAGTTAAAGCATAAAAACAGCCTGTACGCAGGCTAACTGCAACATCAATCCTTGACGCATCAGACGTCAAAAGAGGCCAGGAAGGCAATGGCCTCTTCATCAGTTGTCCACGAGGGTCACCACGGATAAGGCAGACCACTTTCCTTGAATGCATATGCAGGGCTTCGCATATCTCCGCTTTTTAGCGCGGGAGATGTAAACGGATACCCATATGACGACATTACAAAACTTTTTTATCTTAAATTTCTTCAGCCGGGGACAAGATCAGGTCGCCCAATAC
>JACQXH010000235.1 GCA_016208845.1 Nitrospirota bacterium
AAAGAAAGAAAAGGTGATTATCTTGGAGAAACGGTCCAGGTCGTGCCTCATATTACAGATGAGATAAAGAACGCCATCAAATCCGCGGCAAACGGATATGACATCGTGATCGTCGAGATAGGAGGCACAATCGGCGACATCGAGAGCCTGCCTTTTTTAGAGGCGATCAGGCAGTTCAGATATGATGTGGGAAGAAGCAACGTGCTCTATGTCCATCTTACCCTTATACCGTACATTAAGACATCTGGTGAACTTAAGTCCAAGCCCACCCAGCACAGCGTGAGAGAGTTGAGGGCCATCGGTATACAGCCTGATATATTATTGTGCCGCACAGAGAAATTCCTGCCTGCGGAGGTCAAGAAAAAGATAGCTATTCACTGCAACATGGATATAGATTCAGTAATTACCGCCAAAGACGTCGAAACTATTTATGAGGTGCCTCTTGTACTGAGCGCAGAAGGGCTTGATAATCTGATCGCCAACAAGTTTTCTCTTAAGAGTGAGCCTCCCGACCTCTCAAAGTGGGAGGATGTAGTGAAAAAAATAAAGGAGCCTGAAGATGAGGTCACAATTGCCATTGTGGGTAAATATGTAGGGCTGAAAGATTCCTACAAGAGCCTTTATGAGGCGCTTATACACGGGGGCATTGCGAATAACGTCCGGGTCTCAATTCAGTGGATCGATGCAGAGGAGATTGAAAAATTCGGGGCCGAGAGATATCTTGCTGAAGTGGACGGCATCCTCGTGCCCGGAGGATTTGGAGAGAGGGGCATTGAAGGTAAAGTCGAGGCAATAAGATACGCAAGGGAAAAGAAGGCGCCGTTTTTCGGCATATGTCTTGGTATGCAATGCGCTGTGATCGAGTTCGCGCGCAATGTCTGCGGTCTAAACGGAGCAAACAGCACGGAATTTGATCCTGACACGCCTTATCCGGTCATTTATCTGATAGAAGAATGGTTCAACTTCAGAACTCAGACAACTGAAAAGAGAGATATCAAATCAAGCAAGGGCGGTACCATGAGGCTTGGATCCTATCCCTGCGTTCTTATGGAAAACTCTGTGGCTTATAATGCATATGGGGTCAAGGATATATCCGAGAGGCACAGGCACAGATATGAATTCAATAATGCCTTTATGGAGACACTGGCAAAGAAAGGGCTGAAGATCAGCGGAATGAGTCCTGATAAACAGCTGGTGGAAATAATTGAGCTGGAAGATCACCCGTGGTTTTTCGGATGTCAGTTCCATCCTGAATTTAAATCAAGGCCTCTGGAGCCGCATCCGGTTTTCAGCGCATTTATTGCCGCGGCATACAGGGAGAAGAAATTGCTTTTTATGCACCAAGGGGTTGAAAAGCAGCTTGAGAGATAAAAGATTGATGGTTGAAAAAAGGGGTCATCTTTTTGACTCATTCTCGACGGACATCCTGTCCGTCTCCGAGGTATTTTGTCAAAAGAACTTCCTGTTCTTTTGACAAAATAACACCGCTAAAAAGATAACCCCGTTTTTCAATTATGTAATTGAATATAAAGAGGAGGATAAATGGGAAAGATTGCAGAANNNGCTTCAACGGGCAAAAAAGAGGCCCTTGAATTACGCGATGGGACTAAACGTTATCAGGGCAAAGGCGTAATGAAAGCGGTCAGAAATGTCATGGAAGAGATATCGCCGCGTATAAAAGGCATTGAAGCAGGAGACCAGTCTTATATCGATAATCTTATGATCGACCTCGACTCTACCGAGAATAAGAGCAAGCTTGGCGCCAACGCAATCCTCGGAGTATCAATGGCAGTTGCCAAGGCAGCGGCAATGGAGGCAGACCTGTCTCTTTATAAATATATTGGCGGCGCCGGCGCTAAAGAGCTGCCTGTTCCAATGATGAATATATTGAACGGCGGTTCTCATGCTGACAACAACCTTGATATCCAGGAATTCATGATAATGCCTGTGAATGCGCCGAGTTTTAGAGAGGCGCTAAGGATGGGGGCTGAGGTTTTTCACAGCCTTAAGAGTGTCCTGAAATCCGGAGGGCTAAGCATATCAGTGGGAG
Organism: Nitrospirota bacterium; assembly: GCA_016208845.1. Classification (GTDB taxonomy): domain Bacteria; phylum Nitrospirota; class Thermodesulfovibrionia; order UBA6902; family BMS3Bbin08; genus JACQXH01. Next base: position 2,051 of record JACQXH010000235.1, read on the forward strand.
ACGAGGGAGGCTTTGCCCCTAATCTGAGATCCAACGAAGAAGCCCTTACTTTGATCATTGAGAGCATAAGGAAGGCAGGTTATAAAGAGGGCAGGGACGTCTATCTTGCATTGGATGTTGCTGCGTCAGAATTTTATGAGAAGGGCGGGTATTCCTTTGAAGGCAAAAAAGTCGGCTCAGGTGAAATGATAAAGTATTATGAAAAGATGGTTGCTAAATATCCTGTTCTTTCAATTGAGGACGGCCTTTCTGAGGGAGACTGGGCAGGCTGGAAATCCCTTACAGACTCGCTTGGCGGAAAAATTCAGCTTGTCGGGGACGATATCTTCGTAACCAATCCCAAAATATTAAAAGAGGGAATTAAGAAAGGTATTGCCAATTCTATTTTAATCAAATTAAATCAGATTGGCACAGTCACTGAAACGCTTGATGCCATCAATATGGCAAAGACCGCAGGATACACTGCAGTGGTATCGCACAGGTCCGGTGAGACAGAAGATACAACTCTTGCTGACCTGTCTGTCGCATGTAATTCAGGTCAAATAAAGACGGGATCCCTGTCAAGGACTGACAGGGTGGCAAAATACAACAGACTTTTAAGGATTGAAGAAGAGCTTGGTACGGCAGCGCTTTATAAAGGCAAAGAAGTTTTTTATAATATTCACAAATAGGTAATGTCAAAAATAGTATAAAAAAAGAAGATAAAACATGAAACCACAGAAGTTAGCCACAGAGAACTCAGAGAAAGACATTAATGATAAAAATAAGAATGGTTCATTTTTAGAGTTAAGAAAACTATCTCTGTGTCCCCTGCATGAGGCAGGCAGGTCTGTGGTTAATTTTTTAATAAATAAATAAGAGAGGAAAGAAATATCAATGCGAAATAGCCGGAGAAAAGGGGTTCAGGCACGGAAAAAAAGGTGGCGGGCATTTATCCTGACCTTTGGGATTTTGATATGTGTTTATTTGACCCTTACGCTGGCATTGGGTGAAAACGGCCTTTTGAGATATTTTAAATTGAAGGCTGTCAGGAACGAGATGCAGGCAGGAATAAAAAATATCGAAAGGCAGAACAAAGAAGTAAGAAGGCAGGTGGACCTTCTTAAAAAGGAAAAAGACCCCAATATGATTGAAGAACTCGCGCGGGAACAGGGCCTGACAAAGGAAGATGAGATAGTTTATAAATTCCCCCAGCAGGAATAGTCCTAATTGACCTGAAAACAGGAATTAGTCCTGCCGGCCGGGCAGGCGCCGATTTGCGCAAATTATTAAAGGCAGGAGTCGGGGTTCAGGAGTCAGGGGTCAGCTGCTAATCCCCAATCCCTAACTGCTAACCCCTAATTAATCTGTGTTCATCTGTGGTTAAATGCTTTTATTATATTAACAGCACTTGGTCCCTTGTCCGCGCAAACAGACTTGGATGTTTCAGCTGATACATTTTTTATCTTAAGGAGGCAAAAGGATGTACGAATTAATAGTTGATCAACAGTTCTCTGCCGCTCATCAGTTGAGGGGATATAAGGGAAAATGTGAAAGACTGCACGGTCACAACTGGCGGGTGCAGGTATCGGTTTCGTCAGAACGACTGAATGATATAGGGCTTGTCATAGATTTCCATGATCTGAAGAAGATGCTAAGTGAAGTTATATCAGTT
>JACQXH010000019.1 GCA_016208845.1 Nitrospirota bacterium
AGATCATGTGGGCTGCCACAAAAAGCACATTTTACGGCACAATAAGAGTTATTGTTATTTCTCTCTTCGGGCTTGTGTCCTCCCCGTTCATATTGTTCATCATTCCCGTTCTCTTCTTAAGCGGATTGCTTTTCGCGATGATATCCATTATCTTTACCGCTGTAGTTCCGGGCATTGACTCATTTAATTACTTCTTCACGCTCTTTATGACACCAATGTTCCTTTTTTCAGGGATATTTTTCCCTCTTGACGGTCTTTCCCCGGTTGTCCTAAAGATAGCCTTTTTCACGCCTCTGTATCATCTTGTGAATATATGCCGCTCATCTGCCGGCGGATCATTTGACAAAACCCTGTGGGACATCTTCTGGATAATCGCGGTGACTGCCATTCTCGCCCCCTATTCGTTCAGGCTCATGCGGAGACGTGTGATAAAATGAGGAGTCAAGTCGATACGACTCGCTTTCGAGGGGGCAAGGAATCAAGGGGCCAAGGGGTCCAGTCGATACGACTCGATCCCAAGGGGTCCAGGGGTCCAGGGGGAAAAAAGAAAAACAAGTCCAAGAAATACCCATGCCCTGATTGCAGCTTCTGTCAGTGGTGCAGTGATGACAGGTGCGGCCTGTGCAGGCCTGCCGGCAAGAAATGCAGTAAAGATATCAGCCGCCGAAAAGCCACCTCTTGAAGTTCCAGAAATGAAGCATCTTCTGTACAAATGCCGTCTGCTCTACATCCGATGCAACCTCTTCGATCTTTACCCGGTTATTTTCTATTTCCTTGTCCTGTGCGCTCTGGAGTCCTCCGTCAGCGATGAAATGCCTTATCCTCTGGAGTTCTCCTTTGTCAAGCCATACCCCGTGCCTACCGCATACATCGATCATCACTCCTGATATATGCCTGAAATTCTTCCGGATCATCAATTTACTGCACCTTACGCAAGGTATATATTCCACAGGGTCCTTCATCGGTTCTCTTTTATATTCATTCTTGAAATCGTCATTTTTAAAAACATTGTATTCCGTAGTAGCACAGTGGAAATCTGATCTGTCAAGCCACATTCCGCCGCATGACTGACAGATCTCATATTTCTCTCCATGGCCCGTCTCTGTATGAAGCGGGGTCCTGCATCTTGGACATATTGGGGAATTTGGCTCAATGATATCCTCTGTGTTTCCCCCGCACAAAGGACAGACCGAATATACGGCATTTATTTCCCTGCCGCAGTGCTCACATTTCTTCGTATCATTCATTATTATTTCCCATTATTTTATTGATCTTCCCTGCGACATTAGACCGCAGGGAAGCTAATGTAAAGAATTCTTGTTTATTACATTCGCTCGCTAACACCGTGGCGAGACCACGAAAAATACGCTCGCTGCTCATTTATCACAAATATTTTCTTTATATACAAACATGGTAAAATCGCAGGGAATCCTGTCATGCCTTAATGCGACAAATGGCGAAAGGTTCCTTACGGCGAACTCAAACATCGCTTCAGGAGAGACATAATGAAGCTCAAAATCTTTTGCAGGATCATGGGATGACAGGGCGTTAAATGCGACAGCGGTGCGGCAGTGTTCAAAAAGCTTTATTAATGTATTTTTAATAATTTTATCGAGCCCCTGCACTTTCAGATTAAATACCCCGCACAGGAAGATAAAATCAAAATCCTCTTCAAGCCCGTCACTTTCCACATCAAATACCCTGAATCTGCATTCAGGGTATTTCAGCCGGGCCAGAGCAATCAATTTTTCATTTATATCAAAGCCGGTGTAATGAACCGATATATTTCTGTTCTTTAAAAACTGATAAAAATCACCTTTGCCGCATCCGTAATCCAGGATCTTTTTACCGTCAATGTCCCTATCAATATCAAGAATGCATTCGTAATGCAGGAGCTGTCCTTTCTCAGTCCATCTCAGGGCCTCAGGGCTGTCACCGTGCATTTGAAGTTTTTTATTGTAAAACGAAACTACATGCTCTTTGGAAAGCTCATCCATATCATTCAATCCTTATGAGAACGCTTTCAGGAAGTCTGCTTATAAGTCCTTCCAGCGCCTTATTCAATAAGGGTTCGGATTTGGACTCTATAGTAACCATTATTCTGTATTCCGGATTTCCGACAACCGGATATGAACCGATATCAACCTCTGTATTTTCTGCAACAGTCAAATTCAGGATGTCTGCGATGTTTGACTCATAAGCATTTATAAAAAGCCTTTTCAAATAAAATGGCGTGGAACGAAATCTTTCTTTAAGCATAGAGAACTTATTCTTTAAATAATCAGGGATGCCCGGAAAGATGAATATGTTCCTGTACGAAATTATAGGAAAACGAATATCCTGAAATACTATCACATCAGCCCCTTCAGGGATCTCTGTCATCTTTAAGATGGCATCGTTCAGGGTCTTGTTATATTTAGCCGACAGAAAGCTGGCGATCTCCGGATGCCTGACAAGATTTACTCCAAAGCCATTTGCAATTCCCGCCATTGTAACATCATCATGAGTAGGCCCCACTCCGCCTGACGTAAATACATAATCATGG
>JACQXH010000226.1:0-1175 GCA_016208845.1 Nitrospirota bacterium
ACCAATTTAACGGTATTAATGGAAGAGGAGGAATTGTCCCTCATCAAAAAACTGCTTCACTACCCGATGGTCTTTGAAGGGACGGCGCTTTCCCTTGAGCCGCACAGGATAACTTACTATCTGCAGGAGCTTGCCGGCATGTTTCATTCATATTACAACAAACATAGGGTGATATCGGATGATACCGACCTTGCAAGCGCGCGGTTATCCCTTTGCAAAGCAGTTCAGGTTGTGTTAAAAGAGGGATTAAATATGCTTGGAGTCAGCGCGCCGGAGAGGATGTGAAACTGAGGCGCAAAGTGGAAAAGGGACAAAGTTTCTCTGTGCCTCTGTGCCTTTGTGCCTGTAAATATTAACTGAGATAGAGGAGCGACTATGTTATACGTTATTGCTTTAACCGTTCATGTGTTATCAATCATCATCTGGATCGGGGGCGTGTCTTTTGTCACCATGATCACCTTCCCCATGATTCAGAGGGCGGGCAGTTCACTTGAACAGGTCATGATGTTTCAGGGGACGGAGCACCGGTTCGCAAAGATCGCAAAGGCCATGGTCATATTAGCCGGCCTTTCAGGCTTCTACCTTATAAATGTAAAAGGGATGAGCTTCGGCGCCTGGATAATGATCATTGTCTGGGCTTTTTACGCGTCACTCCTGTTCGGTCTCGAAAAAATCCTTTTCAAAAAAATCTTCGCAAAGCCCACTGGCGAAGAACTCGATACAAATAAAATATTTTTCATACTCCAGGTCTTCCACTGGGTCATTCTCGCATTGAGCTATTCGGCTGTCGCAGCCGGGCTTTTTGCCGCGCATTATTAGACAGATGAAGCCTGCAAAATTCTCAGACCATGCAAAATTACAGATGACCTTGAGAGGAGCATCTGAAGAGGAAGTAATTACAGCTATAAGGTCTGCCAGGTGGGAGCCTGCCAAGCCTGGTAAACTCAAGACAAAATATAGATTTGATTTCAATAAGGTGTCGCTGACTAATCAAAAGATTTACAAATATAAGACAGTAGAACCTATCTTTGCGGATGAGAATGACAGAATCGTTGTAATAACTGTATAAGTATATTATTCTAACGAGTAAGGAGGCGCCATTATGAAAATTCAATATGACGCAGAAGTAGATGCTCTATACATTGAATTCAAACCTCTTGAACCCGGAACAGCCG
>JACQXH010000226.1:1213-3543 GCA_016208845.1 Nitrospirota bacterium
TTATTGCCGGAGAGACGTTAAAAAAGATTATCGTGGAAGTAAGCCCCGCACAGCACGCTGCTGCTTAAGTCTTTAATGTCATCCTGCAGTCTCTCCTGAAAACCGCCAGGTCTATCAAATTCAGATTGTTGATTTCTGCAAATTTATATAGCAATTACACACGCAATAATTTATCATACCCCCTATCACATATACCTCTTGAGAGAGAAAGGGGGACTTGATGACAAGAAATAGACTCATCAGAAATTATCCCGTTATTTTCTGCATCTTTTTAATTCTGTTACTACCCGTGATCGTCTCTGCCGATGCGGAAAAGATTTTCATGGAAAATAGCGAGGCTGTCGTGGTTGTTATCACACTTGATGCAAATGGTAAGCCGATAAGTCAGGGCAGTGGATTTATTGTGAGATCAGACGGCGCAGTCGTTACGAACTACCACGTTGTTAGCAATGCAAAAGATATAAAAGTTAAAGCTGGGAAAAAGATTCTGGATGTTGAAGGATTAATTCATGCAGGGAAAGAAAATGATCTTGTTATTCTGAAAGCAAAAGGAGAAAGACTTCCGGTTGTAAGAATAGGCGATATCAAAAATGCAAATATCGGCGAAAAAGTCTATGTTATTAGCAGCCCCGAGGGGCTTGAGAATACAATATCTGATGGGTTGCTAAGTGGAATAAGAGAGATTGATGAAGAGAAGAAGATACTTCAAATAACAGCACCCGTCTCACCAGGGAGCAGCGGCGGGCCGGTGTTTAATAAAGATGGCGAAGTTATCGGTATCGCAACGTTTATTATAAAAGAAGCACAGAATCTTAATTTTGCTATGCCGGTCAATCTTATTAAAAGTAAATTTGAAAATAAAAAGATTGCCTCGTTAAAAGATTCTTCACTTGAGGATTATAAAAAAACCGCAGAATATTGGTTTTATCTTGGTGTAGCATATAGTAAATCAGGTACGTGGCAGTCTGCAATTGAGGCATTTAAAAACGCGATAAAAATTAAGCCTGATTCTTGTTGTGAAGCACGTTATAACCTTGGTACCGCATATATCAATATTGGAATGTGGAGCGATGCAATAGAAACGCTCAAACAAACAATAAAGTTGAGGCCGGATTATGCAGAAGGTCATGCTAATCTTGCTTATGCATATGCGGGGCTTGGTTTGCGTAGGGAGGCAATCGGGGAATATAAACATGCTATAAGGATACAGCCTGACAGTGCTTATTATTATAATCTTGGCCTGAGCTATGCTGCCTTAGGCATGTATGCGGAAGCAATAGAAACTTTTAAACAAACAATAAATATTAAGCCAGATTTTGCAGAAGCATATTCTGATCTTGGTCTTGTGTATGCTTTAGGGAGGCATAGAGAAGCAATAGATGCATACAAACAGGCAATCCGTTTTAAGCCCGATTATGCAAAGGCTCATTTTGGACTTGGTCTTGCCTACTTGGCGATACTGCAGGATAAGAGTTCTGCCTTGGAGGAATACAAAATACTGAAGGGCCTTGACACAAAACTTGCGAACGACCTTTTTAATATGATTTACTATTAATGAATATAAAAACATTTTAACCAGTGATAACATTTAGAAATTAATGTTCAGAATATTGAGCTATACTCAGCGAAACAATAATATGCCGATAAAAATATCAAATTACCCAGTATAAACTCATTTTAAATCGGCAATTACTTATGACGTCAAGTATATTTGACGTTATAAGTAATTTTTGATTAACACCGTTCACATTTTTCAAAATGAAATCTTTCCGTATTCGCTAATTTGCGTTCTATTTTTTTCTGTTCTTCTGTTGCCGGTATTGCAAAGCCATATTCCCTCGTCAGCCAGACAGGAGGTTCTCTATCTACTCTTTTATGAGTAAACTTTGTCCAATCAATTACCATAAGCGATTCTGTTTGACATAATTGAGAGCCTTTGACCGGGACATCATATCGCGTCAAAAAATTTTCATTTAACTCTGGACAGTCCACCTTCAACGCCGCAGCAGTTGTAAAGGCGGCGCCGCACCAATCCTGCCGTTTCTCAAGCTTATGAGCTTCTATGAGTGCTCTACCAACATAAATATTCTTTTCTACATCCCAATAGAACTCTCCATAATCTATACCTATTCTAAACCGGAGATTTGGCCATTCTTTGTGCGCGAGCAAACGGGAGACAGCAAATATAACGTTTCTATACCCATCATAGCTGTCAATAAGTGAATATATAACAATCGTATCAGAAAATGCGAAATACTCTACAAGACCCTGTTTAATAATGTCGAGTTCATTTGTTTGAACTACAACATTCGGAAACTGAGGTATTGATG
>JACQXH010000236.1:0-2365 GCA_016208845.1 Nitrospirota bacterium
TCTTCCAATTACAGCCATGCAGGGTGCTCACCAGCTTATTCATCGAGCCTTGTTCAATAGCCTTCCTGCGTTCAGTCTCTTCGGAGACACCATAGAATGGGAGCATCGTAAAAACGGCCTTATCAGTATATTCCTTTATGGGTGTAAGCACATCTTCGCGTCTTGTGTAATATGGGTCTTCGCCTTCTGCGCAGGACTTGCCGAAAACAATAAACTGCCTGCAGGAAATTGGCCGCATATTATGAACCAGACAGACCTTATCCGCCAAAAAAGGGCAAGGACCGTCTTCTCTGTGCATAACCAGCTGTTTCCTGAGGATTTCACGTGCCCGGCCTTTTATTTTTTCAATAACATACCAGGAGATTCCTACCAGCTCCAACGGATAAACAGGTATGGTTTTATGGGTGCTGCAGCAATTTGAACAACCTTTACCGCATGCAGCCCTCCTGTCTCCCTTTTGCTCTTTTTTGACGGCTAAATCCACCCCGAGGTCCACAATATGATATGCGTCAAGCAGCATCGAAAGCCACGCATGGGTTTTTTCGTCTTTAAGAAAAGATACTCTTTTGGGCATAACTTATCCTGCACATCCAAAGATTAACGTCATTATAAATCCATACCTATAATAACTCACGCCGCGCCTCTCTGCAATATCTGAGATACATCGGAAGGGTCAAAACTGCCCGGTATTGACAAAAAAAGGTGCTTTAAATTATTATTATGTTTCTGGATATGACCCCACAGAAGGAGTGAGATGAAAACTTATTTTGCCAAAGAAAAGGATGTAACAAGGAAATGGCATGTTGTTGATGCCGAAGGTATGGTTGTCGGGAGGCTCGCCACCAGGGTCGCAACGATATTAAAAGGCAAGGACAAGCCGATATATACGCCTAATGCAGATACAGGTGATTTCGTTGTTATTATCAATGCTGAAAAGGTGCATTTCACAGGCAACAAGCTCAAAGACAAGGAATATATTCACCACTCAGGTTACCCCGGAGGGTTGAAAAAAATAACAGCAAAGGACCTTTTGAAAACTGCCCCTGAAAAAATAATCACCTTTGCCGTTGCGGGCATGCTCTCAAAAAACAAGCAGGGCAAGCTCCAGTTGAAAAGATTAAAGGTCTATAGCGGCGCGGATCACCCTCATAAAGCTCAGGGACCTGAAGTTCTGAAATTAGCATAATCCCTGATGAGCCGGGATAAATATATGAAATTTGAGTTTTGCTTCCATATGGGAAAGGAGTAATTGTGGCCACTACTGAAGTCCAGAACAGCAGTACGGGAAAAAGAAAAACAGCCATCGCACGGGTGATCCTGTCCCCTGGCAGCGGCGATATCAGCATAAACAATAAGCCTCTCGATAAATACTTCTCCCTGGAATCCCAGAGACTGATCGTGAGACAGCCCTTATTAACTATAGGGGTCATAGGAAAATACAATATAGCGGTAAAAGTAAACGGCGGCGGCATGACCGGCCAGGCTGGTGCGATAAGACACAGCATTACAAGGGCCCTTTTGGATATAAATCCTGACTTTCGGCTAAAGCTCAAGAAAGAGGGCCTTCTGACAAGGGACCCGAGAGCCAAAGAAAGAAAAAAATATGGCCAGCAAGGTGCCAGAAAACGCTTCCAGTTCTCAAAGAGATAATAAATGCCGTGATGCGTTAAGCGTGATGCGTAACGAACGTAACACATTTACACACATCTTTAAATTTATTTGCCTTTCACCCATGACTTATCACGGATCACTCATTACGGTCACTCAATGCTAAAGGTCGCGATCTTAGGAGGAAGTGGCTATACAGGCGGGGAACTCCTGCGCTTATTAAAGCATCACCCTCATGCAGAACTGACCGCTGTAACTTCTGAACGCTCTGCTGGAAAATCCATATCTGATGTATTTCCAAATCTTCGGGGTTACAAATTAACTTACGAGCAATTAGAGATCAAAAAAATAGGGAAAAAGGCTGACCTGTTCTTTCTCTGTCTTCCCCATAAGGCCTCTCAGGATGCTGTTTCGACCCTCTTTCATGCCGGTAAAAGAATAATAGACCTCTCGGCCGATTACAGACTGAAAGACGCTGCAGTTTATGAGAAATGGTATGCTACACCCCATAAATTCCCGGGTTTGCTGAAAAAAGCCGTCTACGGACTTCCTGAACTGTACAGAGAGAAAATAAAGAACGCTTCAATAATAGCAAACCCCGGCTGTTATCCGACAAGTGCCATCCTGGGACTCGGCCCTGTCATTGGAAAAAGTTTTATACACCCTGATTCCATAATTATAGATTCAAAATCAGGGGTCTCTGGTGCCGGCAGAAACCCTGCCCTGCCGTTCATGTTTTCAGAAGTCAATGAATCTG
>JACQXH010000236.1:2385-5321 GCA_016208845.1 Nitrospirota bacterium
ATCATTTTCACTCCTCATCTTATTCCCATGGACCGGGGGATCCTCAGCACCATGTATGACCGCCTGAAAGAAAAAAAAGATCTTTCGGCAGTACAAAAATCATATACGGCCTTCTACGGCAAAGAACCTTTTGTGCGGGTCCTGGAAAACGGACAATATCCGGCTACAAAGGCAGTCAAGGGAAGCAACTACTGCGACATTTCGGTCTTTATGGAAGCTCGCAGCAGCAAAACACAAACACTCATAATTGTGAGTGCTATTGACAATCTCTTAAAAGGCGCTTCGGGTCAGGCTGTGCAAAATATGAATATCATGTACGGCTTTGATGAAACCGCCGGACTGACAGGCCTTCCCTCATGCCCCTGATGCAGAAGAACCGCTCAACGATCATCCCCGGATTTAAATTTGCAAGTGTATCAGCAAATATTAAAACACCCGGCAAAAAAGACCTCGCCATAATATTTTCAGAGAACGTTGCCGCAGTTGCCGGTGTCTTCACCACAAATAGAATTAAGGCCGCACCTGTGATGCTTGACATCGCCAGGATCAAATCACATAAAGGCCGGGCCATAATTGTCAACAGCGGAAATGCAAATGCCTGTACAGGAAGGCAGGGCCTCGAGGATGCAAAGACAATGGTCAAATTAACAGCCGGTGAATTGGGGATAGAGCCTGGATCAGTATATGTAGCATCAACAGGGGTAATTGGCAGGCCGCTTCCCATGGAGAAAATTAGAACAGCACTTCCCGGCCTGGCAAAAGAACTTTCGTCTCTCTCAATGCAGGATGTCGCCTCTGCAATTATGACAACAGACACATTCGCTAAAACAGTGTTCAGAAAAATTAAAATAGCCGGAAAAGCAGGAACCGTAGCAGGCATGGCAAAGGGAGCCGGCATGATCTGTCCCAATATGGCTACGCTGCTGAGCTTCATTGTTACTGATATAGCCGTAGAACCCAAAACCCTTGATAAGGCCCTGAGGCAGGCGGTCAGGAAGTCGTTCAACAGATTGATCATTGATAATGACATGAGCACTAATGATACGGTCCTGATCATGGCGAACGGGATTTTAAAAAATCGCCTGATAACAAAAAGCTCTCCAGACTATGATAAATTTGAAGATGCCCTGTCTGATGTGACCTACAGCCTCGCAAAGATGATAGCAAGGGACGGTGAAGGCGCAACTAAGCTCATTGAGGTCATTGTAAAGGGTGCGCGCACTGAAGCTGATGCTGAAAAGGCTGCAAGGGCTGTCGCAAATTCACTTCTTGTAAAAACAGCCATATACGGCAATGATCCTAACTGGGGAAGGATCTTGGCTGCGATCGGCTATTCAGGGGCAAAGATAAATGAGCAGAAGATAAGTTTATCCGCAAATAATTGCAAGCTGTTTGACAAAGGCATCGGCGCAAAAAACATCAGAAAAGATATCTTTTCAAAAAAAGACATCATCATTACCGCTGACCTGGGCCTCGGCAAGAAAGAGGCAAAGGTCCTGACCTGCGATCTCACAGAAGGTTACATAAAGATCAACGCAAGTTATACCACTTAGTTCTTTTCTTTTTCCCATACTAATCCCTTAATCCCAAAAGAGCATTTAGGAAACCACAGAGACCACAGAGATATAAATTGGATCAAAAAAATAAATATGTTGGTTCGATGAGGACTCCCCTGTGTTCTCATAAACTAAGTCGCTTATGAATCTTCTTCGCACAAAAGAGCGCACAGAGAAAGCAATAAGAATAAACCTTTCTTCTTTTATTTTAATATATCTCTCTGTGTCACTCTGTGGTGAATTGTATTATTTAGTTTAAAAGAAATCTTCATGCCTGAAAAGAAGCGGATGTTTGTTTTCATACGCCTCAGCATCAAGGACCTCGCCTACAAAGATCGTGTGGTCTCCTGCATCGCAGGAGTTGACAACCTTGCAGTCAAAATACCCGCTGATGTCCTTGAGTATCGGAGAGCCGGTTTTGCGCGTGGTATATTCAATGTCCTTGAATTTGTCAGTCTTCCTGCCTGACTTAAAACCGAAATGTTTCCCCTGGGCGGTCTGCTGTTCAGAAAGGATGTTCACTGCGAAGATGCCACTTTCCTTTATAAGTTCATGGCTATATCTGGCCTTCCCTATGGAGACAGATAACATGGGCGGATTAAAGGAAGACCGCGCTACCCATACAGCGGTCATACCGTTGACTTTATCGCCATGTGTCGTTGTTATGACAAAAACACCGTTAAGAATATTCCCGAACACTTTTTCAAAATCGTTCATTATATCCCTCCTTTTTATATTTTTTTAATTCTTGCCTTTGAGAAGCTTAAATTTACCTTATCCATGGAGCAACGGTCAAATAATGACCTTTTCTCAACTTGAGCGAGTAAAGTGTTTACAGGGTCTTTTTTATTCCCCGGTCGAAATTAGAAAGTACTCACCTTATTTTAAAAGTAAAGTATATCATGGATAATTTCCTATTTCTTCGAGACATTATGGGAAAAAACACAGAGCTACAAAGGTTCGAGATAAATATTCTCAATCAGCTAATGCTTTAGGAGGGAAAGACTTATTTTCAGGCCAGGCTCCGCAGGTCACTCCGGATTATCGACAACCGTTTCTCTTTCATCAGGTTTATTCATAATGTTAGCGCCGGATACTTGTGTGCGCAAAAGCATTTTATTAACTATATCGTAAACGCCGCTCCATGAAATGTCTACACTCTTATTGGTAAAATACGCCGACATCTCATTAATATATTTATCCATCATCGGATCATGGTTGATATGCCCGAGGTAATCAAGGTCCAGGCTGAGGTAATTATTGGCAACGCTCTTCATGACATTACCTATATTAGTCTCCTTAACGTTCTTAACATTATTTACTATATGATTTACCCTAAATCGCTTCACACACTCGGAGAGCCTGTTATACTGATCATCC
>JACQXH010000225.1:0-6941 GCA_016208845.1 Nitrospirota bacterium
GAACGGTGTTAGCTTAGAGTATTCATAAAGGGTCGACATTGCGTTGCTTTCAGTAGAGACACCGCTTTCCTCTATTGCGGCAACAGGATTAAGCCCGCCGACGATCACTATCCCCACCTTGTCTATGCCGACCGGGATTTCCAGCAGCAGCTTATTGGGGCTTCCTATGAGCATTACCCCTTTTATTCCCCGTGCCGCCATAGTTTCAGTGAGTCTCCTCGCCGCATCAAGGCAAACAAGAGGTATCTCCCTGAAGCTCGCCAATATCCTTCCTGACTTCCCCTTTGCCAGTCCTGAGACATCGGTCATCTTGCTCTTTATGAATATCTCAAGCGGGTCAAGAGATGAGCCTTCGTAACTGATAAGCGACACGAATCTCACCGGCTTACCGTCGATTATCTCTGCAACACCTCCGAACTTTGAGGTTACAGGGATACCTGCCTTGAGAAAGATGCCGTTGATAGTAACACTGCATACAGTTCCAATACCGATCTTGCCCTTCGGGACTATGACATCGCCTATCCTTCCCCCGCCCCGCGCAAATATTACCCTGTCGCTCATCACATAGGGTGATGAGAAGATCGGCCTCAGCATTGTCATCACGTTCTTCTGTTCTTCTTCCGGGAAGAAAGAGATGTTAAGAATAACATTGCCCTTTAAGGTCTCAAGATTGATCGTGGTTAGATATGAAAGAGATTCGATCTTGCTTATTACAAATCCGAGTTTCTGTGACACATGAGAGTGCTGAATCTCGTTCCTGCCTTTGTCCGTGATCTTCCTGCCCTCCTTGCCGAACACTTCCGTAAGTCCCCTTTCATCAAGGATCTTCAGGTGGTAGCGGACCGTCCTTTCGGTAAGGTCGATCCCGAGCAGTTTTAACTGATTCGATATTTCCTTTGAACCTATTACGTCCGTGTGTTTATTAAGTATTTTGAGTATTGAAAACATGGTATTACTCATGGCTAACTCCGTTCCATAACTCTTAACATAATAGTATCCTTTGCGCCTCTTCCATGTCTGCTTCCATCACATATGGGATGCCGGTCACTTCCGTGGCCTCTTTTGTCAGCGAAACGAGGTCGCTTCTGTCCAGATATTTAAGTGCAAATTTTCTTGTGCCGGCCATAAACTGCTGGAGCCCGGCCTTGAGCCTGTCGCAAAATGTATACATTGCAACAGCGGCAAGAGGAAGTTTATTGAAATCCTTTCCGAAACGCCCCTTCAGCATTTCGAGATTAATGAATATCCTCTCCGCAGCATCACCGTATTTCTTTATGTCAGCCGGGATCTTGTCTTCAGCGATCCAGTGCTGTATGTTTTTCCCTATGAATGCCGGTATCATCAGCGCCCTGCCCATGCATACTGCTTTGAAATGCGGCGCTCCGAGGGCCAGTGCCTTGAAGATGTGGTCTTCAAGGGAAAAACCCCCTGCAATAGCAAGGTCGGGGACATACATCCCTTTTGCCTTTAACTGCGATGCAAACTTGTACGCTATCGACTGGAGATAAATAGTCGGTATCCCCCATTCGTTCATCATCCTCCACGGACTCATGCCTGTACCGCCGCCGGCCCCGTCTATCGTCAGCAGGTCAATCTCAGCGTCAGAAGCAAATCTCATGGCCCTCGCGAGGTCGGTTATACGGAATGCGCCTGTCTTCAGGGATACAAACTTCGCACCGGCGTCCCTGTAATGCCCCACTGATTTTACAAATTCATCATGGCTCACCATGCCTAGTCTTGAGTGCCTCTCAAATTCCATTATTTCTTCCTCTTTAAACGCCTTTCTTACAAGGTGGTCTTCCGGATCCGGGATTACCATGTAGCCCTTCTTTTTCAGGTCGAGCGCCTGTTCAATTGACCTCAGTTTGACCTCACCGCCGATGTTTTTCGCGCCCTGTCCCCATTTAAGCTCTATGCACCTGACACCGAGTTTCTCGATCGCGTATTCCGCAGAGCTGATCCGCGTGTCTTCCACATTCTGCTGGAGGATGATCTCACCTGTGCCGTCGTACCAGTCATTGAAAGCCTTCACCCTTTTCTCAAGTTCAGGCGAGCGTACGACTTTCCCTTTTCTATATTCGGCTGAAGGGTCCATGCCTGCTACATTCTCTCCGATTATGACAATTATCCCCGAGATGGCAGCGCCGGCAGCAAGCCCATCCCAGTTGTCCTTTGCTATGTCGGTTGATCCCAGCGCTCCTGTAAAAACAGGAAGGCTGAGCTTCACTTTGTGTTTGTGACCAAGCATGGTTTCAGTAGATACATCGGGGAACATTGCTTTGTCATGATTGGCCTTCACGCCGGCAGCCCCTATGCACGTGCCCTGAATATTGAGATGCGAATAATCAACAGGATATTCCTTTGTCGCCCCTGCCGTAACCTTGCCGAACGGTTTGGGATATATTACCTCTCTTCCCCTATATGATGATTTCGCTACTTCACACAATCCTGTACAGCCATCAAGACAGACCGAGCACAGCCCCGATTGCGGGGACTGGTCCGGAACCCTGTTCCTCGTCCCTGTGGCTGAACTTGCATTGGGTGTTCCGTAATTCATTGGGAACCTCCTATAGCTGAAAAGTTATCTACCAGTCCCCTGAGAATTGCTCTCAGGGGACTGATTTAATCTATCGGGAAAAGTCTATTTCCCTTTCAAGACCTTCAATGCTTCCTTCCTGTATGCGTCCATCAGATAAGGTATGCCTGTGACCTTTGCGCATTCATCGGTCAGGGACATCAGTTCATTTCTCGTGATCGATTCTAAATTGAAACACCGGGCCCCGGCCATCAGCTGCTGAAGGCCGACCTTGATCTTCTGGGAGTAGCTGTAAATACCGATAGCGCCAAGAGGGATGTTCTTGATCTCCTGATTGCCGACTATGTTCTTCACATCCTCATAATTAACGAATATCTCTTCAATGGTGCTGCCGTACTCGCTCACTGTCTTAGGCAGGTCGTTTGCCTTTATCCACTTGGCGATGTTCTTTCCTACCATTCCGGGGATCATCAATGCACGACCCATGCAAACGGCCTTTGTATATGGCGCGCCGAGGGCCAATGCCTTAAAAACGCCGTCTTCACTGCTGAAACCGCCGGCAAAGGCAATGTCAGGAACCCGCTCGCCCTGTTTCTCGAGTATCTTGCAGAACTCGTATGCTGCCGCGTGCAGGTACAGTGAAGGCATGCCCCATTCTTCCATCATGCGCCAGGGGCTCATACCTGTGCCGCCGGGGGCGCCGTCAATGGTCAGAAGGTCGATCTTGGCCCTTGAGCTCCATTTGATCGCCATTGCAAGTTCCCTCAGGCCGTATGCGCCGGTCTTTAAAGTTACGCGTTTGAAGCCGAGCTTTCTGAGCCTGTTGACCTCTGCGTAAAAACCTTTCTCGTCAATAAAACCAAGCCGGCTGTGGCGTTCAAATTCCTTTATTGCCTTGTCCTTGAAGGCTGCCTGGACGATCGGGTCGGACGGATCAGGGGTGACTATATAACCGCGCTTCTGTAATTCGACCGCACGCTCAAGCGAGTGTACCTTTATCTCTCCGCCGATGCACTTGGCGCCCTGACCCCACTTCAGTTCAATGGTTTCAAGTTCGTGTTTGTCTATGATGTATTCGGCAACACCCAGGCGGGTGTCTTCGACATTCATCTGCACAAGTATCTCGCCATATCCATGATGATAGCGGCGGTAGGTCTCGATCCTCCGGTCCATGTCCGGGGCCTTTGTCACCTTATGCTTGTTGTTTAATTCAAGCTGCGGGTCGATACCGCATACGTTCTCACCGCACACAATAGTAACGCCGGAAATAGCGGCCCCTATTGCAAAATGTTCCCAGTTCTTGCGTGCTATCTCTGTTGACCCGAGTGCGCCTGTGAAGATCGGCACCTTCATCTTCACTTTTTTGGTCCAGCCGTATTCTGTTTCAGTATTGACATTCGGGAAGGTGGCTGTATCTGGATCGCCTACCTGTCCCTTGGGAAGCCCTTTGGCCCCGAGTGCGTATCCCTGAATGTTCAGGTGTGAATAGTCAAGGGGATAATTCTTGTCGCCGCCAGCCGTTATTTCTCCGAACGGCCCCGGGTAGATGACCTCTCTGCCCCTGAATGTAGATTTAAATACTTCGCAATTTCCCCGGCATCCGTCTATACAACGGGTGCAAAGTCCGCTCATAGGTGATACACTTCTTGAACGGTTGTTTGTCCTGGTTGCGTCATTGGCGTTAGGTTGCTGCAGATTCATTTTTTCCTCCCTGTTTTTTTTAAAGTCTCATGAAAATTAAACAGTACAATGCACTGTGTTTATGTTCGTGATCCTGTTCTCACCTCCTCGCATTAAGTAAATTTAAATTCACACTTAATAAATTAAGTATTTATTAATAGCGCAGGCAAAAAAAATCCTAAAGACTTTATATATGTTTAAAAGAGATGTGTCTTATTATGTGCAAAAAACCAATAACTCCACCTCACCGTCTGATTTATTCTGCCATTCTGAGGGAACCGAGTCCTTCAGGTACAGAGAATCTCCTGTATGCAGCTTCCTCTCATTATGGTCTATTTTTACCAGGACCTCTCCTCTGAGCACACAGATTAATTCATTCTTCTTATGCTGCAGGAAATGCCTTTTCAGTGTTTTTCCCCGATTGATAACCGTGAGATAAGCTGATGCGTCTCCATTTGACAGCACTGAATATATAGAATATTCACCCTCTCTCTCGATAAGTCTTTGCCTGATCGATTCACGGGTAATATGCCACGGCAGTTCCTTTTGTTTAGCATCCCTCTGGAGCAGCTCTGTCGGGTCAATATTGAGGGCGTCTGCTATCTGGATAAAAGAGCTTAGTGATGGGCTTATCTGGCTGTTCTCTATCTGAGATATAAAGCTCGGGGTCACATCGATCTTGTCTGCAAGCTCTTTCTGGCTCATGCCAAGCCTTGTCCTCGACTCTTTTATCCTGCTGCCTATCTCTGCAGGAGCGCTTTTCTTATGAAAACCTATGGAAATGTCTGCGGATTTGATCTCATAAGAATGCGGTTTAAACGCCTCTCTGTCCTGCCGGCCCTCAAGCTTATGGGCCTTGATGTACAGCTCTTCCCTTCTGCTGTACAGTTCAAATACGACCTGGGTTATGTGCCTAAGATTTGCCTTGAACTTCTGGCTGTGGGCGTCCTTTTCCAGTATCCAGTAAGCAACGGTCTCAAGATCATACAGCCGGGGGCACATATAGGTAAAGAACTTGTAAGTATCATCTTCATTGCCCCAAAGGTCCTGCATCCCTGTGAGGCTGTCAAATACATACCTGGCTCCTGGCGGCAGGCTTTCCTCAATCTGATTGAGCCTGCGCGTAAACTGATCGATGTTCTTGGGGTCTTCGATCCTGACGATATTCAATCCGGGCTTGTTCTTATAGAATTTAAGGAAAGTTTCATCGTTCTTTCCCTTGCCTGAGGTGAAACAATCAAAAAGTATTAAATGATCAGGGACCATAAAATCCTTTATCCTGCTCAATACGCTCTGGGGCGAACTGTTGAAGCTTACGTAAACGACTGTTTGAGATTCATGAAAGGATTGCTTGATGAAACTGTGAACAAATACATCGTAGGAGGTCCCGGCATCAACTTCCCAAACGATATTATCTCCAATATACAGGGAGTCAATGAGGATATCGAGATTTTTTACGCCGGATGATATTTTTTGCATGGCAAACGGTCACCTTTTGCAATATTAACTTTATATGAGGCTGATTTTGTTTGTCAAGGACTAATTTTACCGTCTGGCCGTCCTCATTCAATGAATTAAATTTTCATTAAAAATCTGCAAGTTTGGTAATATAGTGATACTTGCAGGGAAGATAACTATGACTGAAATAAATGGTAAAAAGAGCATCATGTCTTTAGAGAAAAATATTTCCGCATTACCGGACCGTGCAGATTTCTTGATATGCGGGGCAGGGATAATAGGGCTTACAATAGCTAGGGAACTGGCTAAAAAAGGAGCGCAAAATATATTTGTTCTCGAAAAAGAAACGGAATTGGGGCGGCATGCATCAGGAAGGAACAGCGGCGTTCTGCACGCAGGCATTTATTATTCCCCCGATAGCCTGAGGGCAAGGTCCTGCTTAAAGGGAAACTTTCTGATGAAACATTATTGCAGAGAAAAAAACCTTCCTGTATTGGAGACAGGCAAGGTCATTGTCGCAAAAAATGATGAAGAGACAGAGACCTTGAAAGAACTATATAAACGTGCATTGAAAAACGGTGCCAGGGTAGAATTGATCGATGAAAAACGGCTTAAGGAAATTGAGCCTCATGCGAAAACACACAGGACGGCCTTGTACTCCCTTGATACGTCGGTTGTTGACCCAAAGCTGATTCTGAAAAGCCAGCACAGTGACCTGACTTCAACCGGGGCAGTAAAATTCCTGGCAGGCACTGAGCTGCGTGGAATAAAAGGTAGCAATACAGCAGTAACATCATATGGACCGATAAAGTTTGAGACCTTCATTAATGCCTCAGGGGCATACAGCGATAAGGTAGCGCATTTTTTCGGGGTTGGGCTGAATTATAAACTGATCCCCTTCAAGGGCATATACAGGAAACTCAGGAGTGAAAGGTCATCCATTGTTAAAGGCAATATATACCCGGTGCCTGACATCAGGAATCCTTTCCTGGGCATACATTTCACGAGAAACGTTAACGGCGAGATCTATTTGGGCCCCACAGCGATCCCGGCCCTTGGAAGGGAAAACTATGGGATACTGCAGGGCGCGGACCTGGAGAGTATAAACATTTTATTTAGAGACGCCCTGCTCTTCGCATTCAATGCGAGGTTAAGAAATACGGCTTTTGCAGAAATAAAAAAATACTTCTTCACATCCTTCTTTGAAGATGCAGAAAGATTAATGACCGGGCTCAATAAGGAAGATATATTGCCGTACGGTAAGACC
>JACQXH010000225.1:6956-12187 GCA_016208845.1 Nitrospirota bacterium
CAGAGATAAATTTATTAAATATTAATTTCTTTAATCCCCGAAGGGTTCTCTGTGTCCTCATAAGCTAAATCGCTTATGAAATATAATTTTTATTTAGCATAAAAGAGTACACAGAGAAAAGCAGAAAAATGAGTCTTTTTTCTTTTATTATTAATATTTTCTCTGCGTCCTCTGTGGTTAATTGCATTATTTGGGTTAAATGATAATTTTTTTATTATTATGACCGTATTAGCATCGCACAATAACATTCATTATTGTCGATCACTACAAAATTGTAGTCCTATTATTATTAAATATCAATTAAATACAATAAGTTTCCGGCTGGCAAGGTATTAGCATATATAAATATGAAAAGTCAGTTATTTATGCATAAATTAGTATAAGCCAGGCAAAACGGTATGTTTGACATTAAAAAACATCAATTGTTAATATATGATATTGGACGGCAGACGGTTACCGTAGCAAGCGTTGGATGCCTTGAAGGTTTTAGCAGGGTATCAACGCTTTTTTTCCCCCTGAAATGGGTATATAATCTGTCTTAAGAACTATAAAGAGATATTAATGTGTAGACTTGCGGCTATTACATCAAAAGAATTTTTCTCACCGATAGAGAACATAAACGCCCTCGAGACCATGAAGGAGGGGCATGACGGCTCCGGCATGGGACTTATCCTTAAAAATCTTGGCGGGGCGTTCGAAGAGTTAAAAGACTATCCCATTCTTTCAGGGATCTGCTCAAAGAACGGGATGCATACACTCGATGATTACCTGAACAAGCTCGGCTTTAAATTGAAATATGCATGGACCCCTCGGATCAAGCCGGTAAAAGGGATTGCCCACAGGGACTATTATTTTGCCAGAGTCTATGATTACCCTGATGTTTACAAAGACAGGTCTTTTGAGGAAAAAGAAGACCTGCTCCTGAAGACAAGATTGTCCCTCAGGAGGATGGGGGAGAATGATGAATCGATCATCGTGTTTTCTTTTTACCCTGACATCCTGACGTTAAAAGAGGTTGGGGACCCTCTGGAACTTTGTACATTCTTCGGTCTTGATAAATCACCGCTGAAAGCAAAGATCATTTTTGCGCAGGGGAGGCAGAACACGAACTATGCCATTAACCTTTACGCATGTCATCCCTTTTTCATCCAGGGCTATGGCTCGATGACCAACGGCGAGAACACCGCATTCGTTCCGATACGGGAGTTTTTAATGAGCAGGAACTTTCCCGGATACATTGGGTACAACAGTGACAGCGAGGTCTTATGTCACATTTTGCATTACATCTGCAAACGGCTTGGCTATCCGCTTACATACTATAAAGATGTCATTACGCCGCTGAAGCAGTCTGAGATAGATAAACGGTCAGACAGTGAAGTGGCGAGACTGCTTAAAATTTCATTGAGGCCGCTTTGTATTGACGGCCCTAATTGCGTGATAGCATTTACCCCGGAAGGTTCCTGCATAATGCTTCAGGACGCGAAAAAATTACGGCCCGGGGTTGTCGGGGGAGTAAAGGGCAAATACGGATTAATGTCCGAGGAATGCGGACTTGATAGTGTTATCCCGTCAAGAGATAAGTCAAAGGATGTTTTCCCTATGAAGTATGATATGGTCATCATAAAGCCTGACGCAGAGGAGGTCATGGTATGGAACCAGCAGCACGGTTAGACCATAATCATCAGCTTGCGTTAAAGGACCTCCCGTATATCGTCAGGTGGCGTGACGACAGGTGTAAACGCTGCGGCAGGTGCACGGCTGTCTGCCCTATGCTTTCGATAGAGCCTGCCGTCGTCGTGAAACGCAAGGTGCAGTCTGAAGGCCTCAGCCCTGAACCAAAGGCGGTCAGATACACGGAAACTATCGTTAAGCAGACGACCAGTATAGATCGTTATTGCATAGGTTGCGGCACGTGTAACCTTGTGTGCCCAAATGAGGCAATAGAGCCGGAATTCAACCCCCAGCACAAGTTCTTTTTTCATAAGAACAGGGACGGACAGCCATACAGGAGGGGCGGACGAAGGAATGACCCGCTGCCTTCGACGCTGGACCGGCTGAGATTCACCAGAATTTCCATGCTCACTGACCCTGCGCTCGATGCAGGAAGGCATGAATTCAGGATCCGCACATATCTCGGCAGGATCCTCCCTGCAGAGGAATTGCCCCTGAAGATGATAAACGGAAAACTGACATTTGACAAGACATCCGGCAAATTCATTCCGCCTGTGAGAGAGATCTATCCCGTGATAATAGGAAGTATGTCTATAGGCGCACTCTCACCGACAATGTGGGAAGGGCTGGCCATGGGCATCACATATTTAAATGAAGTTGAGGGAATGCCAGTTGTCATGTGCTCCGGCGAAGGCGGCATGCCGCACAGACTGCTTAGATCGAGATTCATAAAGTATTTCATACCGCAGATCGCTTCAGGTTATTTCGGCTGGGACGAGATCATCAGGACCATCCCGCATATGATCGAAGACCCTTGCGCGATCGAGATCAAATACGGACAGGGCGCAAAGCCCGGTGACGGCGGACTGCTCATGGCGCACAAGGTGCTGAAATTGATATCTGAGATCAGAGGGGTTCCGATGGGTGTGGACCTGCCGTCGCCCCCAACGCACCAGACCAAGTACTCGATAGAAGAATCAGTCGCAAAAATGATCCAGTCCATGTCAATGGCATGGGGCTTCCGCGTGCCTGTATTCCCCAAGATATCAGGTTCAAAAACTGCAAAAGCAGTATTGCACAATCTTGTGAGAAATCCCTACGCTGCCGCGCTTTCTATTGACGGAGAGGACGGCGGAACAGGTGCGGCATACAATGTATCGATGGATACTATGGGCCACCCGATTGCGTCAAACATCAGGGAGTGCTACCTCGACCTTGTTGCCCAGGGCAAGCAGAACGAGCTTCCTCTTATTGCGGCAGGCGGTATCGGCAAGAAAGGAAATCTTGCTGCTAATGCAGCGGCTTTGATAATGCTCGGTGCCTCTGCTGTTTCCATCGGGAAATATATTATGCAGTCAGCAGCGGCATGCTATGGGGATGAAATGAACAGGTGTAATGTATGCAACCTTGGGAAATGTCCGCGGGGCATCACTACCCAGGACCCCAAGCTGTACAGAAGGCTCGATCCCGATGTCGTTGCGGAAAGAGTGGTCCAGGTTTATAAATCAGTTGATACTGAATTGAAGAAGATATTGGCGCCTATGGGCAGAAGCACGGAACTGCCGATAGGCATGTCAGACGGCCTAAGCACGGATGACCACGCGATAGCGGAGAGGCTGAAGATTAGCTATGTATGTTAAAAGACCGTAATTGGTAACGAGTGACGCGTAACGGGTAAAGAAACTCATCACGCATTACGGATCACGGTTCACGAAAAGGATAATGAAAAAAATAACTTTAAAAGGAAATGTCAGCGGCAGCAGGACTCCTTCCAGGATATTTGAGGAAGAGCTGCAGGATGCCGTGCGGAATGGCGCGAGAGAGATCCATGTTGTGTCTGATGGGCAGCATGGTATAGGAGGAAGGATATGGCCGAGAAACCAGGGCATTAAAATTACTGTTGAGGGCCCCGTCGGACAGAGACTCGGCAGCATGGGCATGTTCGGAACGGAGATCGTTGTTAAGGGGAGCGCATCCGACGATGCAGGGTGGATAAACTGCGGCGCGAAGATAACCATCCTGGGAGACGTTACGAACGGAGCTCACAATGCCGCCGCACAGGGAATTCTCTATGTCCAGGGCGGAGGCGGCGCTCGCTGCGACACAATGACCAAGCACAATCCCAAATTCGATCCCCCGCAGTCCTGGTATTTCCGTGACGTAGGCGACACATTTGCGGAGTTCAAGGCAGGCGGCGTCGCTGTTATCTGCGGTGTTGATCCCCGCAATCCTGAAAACGTCCTTGGGTATCGCCCATGTGTAGGCATGGTAGGCGGGGTGGTATATTTCCGGGGGCCTATTCAGGGATACAGCGAAGGTGACGTAAGACTCCTTGACCTGACAGACCAGGACTGGCAGTGGCTTAAAGCCAATATGAAGCCTTATCTTGAGGCCATAGAACGGACAAAATACTACGGAGAACTTTCACGTTCAAAGGGTGACTGGAAAAAGCTGATTCCATATACTGCGCAGGAGCGTGCAAAGAAAAAGGCCTTCAAAATGCCCATCTCCGACTTCCGTTCAAATGTCTGGGATAAGACAGTCGGCAACGGAGGGATATTTGCTGAATATATAACGCATCCGGCTTCTGTTTTGCCATATGTGACCACCGGTACTGACAGAAGATTCAAACCGCTCTGGAACAATCAGAAATATTCTCCTCCATGCGAATATGCATGTCCGAGCGGTATACCCACTCAAAAGCGCGCGCAGTTGATAAGGGCCGGCAAACTGCATGAGGCACTGGAACTCGTTCTGCAATATAGCCCTCTTCCGGCATCAGTATGCGGTGAGATATGCCCCAACCTCTGCATGAGCGCCTGCACCAGGTCGCACGTTGACAGCGCCTTCAATGCCAAGGATATGGGAAAGGCAAGTCTTAACGTCAAGACCCCGAAGCATGAGAAAAGGACGTCAAAAAAAGTTGCTGTTATAGGAGGAGGCCCGGGCGGATTGTCTGCGGCCTGGCAGCTTGGACTGAAAGGCCATGATGTCGATCTTTATGAGGCTGAAGGAAAGCTCGGCGGCAAGCTCGAATTCTGCATCCCCAGGGACAGGCTGCCTCAAAAAATCCTAAAGAAAGAACTCTCACGCTTTGAAGAGCTCGGGATCAAAGTCCATCTTAATTCAAGAGTGAACAAGAAGATGTTTGAAGATATTTACAAAAAACATGACGCTATCGTGGTAGCCTGCGGCGCTCATAAGCCGAGGACCATGAACATACACGGAGCAGAAGCAATGGTGTCTGCCTATGACTTTTTAAAGGGCATAAATATCGGTGATGTTCCGAAACTGAAAGGCCGGCGTGTCGTCATAATCGGCGCAGGCAATGTGGGCATGGATGTTGCTGCACAGGCATTTCACTGCGGAGCAAAAGAGGTAACTGCTGTTGATATTCAAAAGCCTGCCGCATTCGGCAAGGAACTTGAGATCGCACAATCACTGGGCACAAAGATAGTATGGCCCAGGTTCACAGAAAAATATGTGAAGAAGGAAGAGAAGATCTGGTTCACGGACGGCTCATCGCTTGACGCTGACGTTGTCGTAATATCGATAGGTGA
>JACQXH010000225.1:12302-18678 GCA_016208845.1 Nitrospirota bacterium
TGCCGCCGTCAGTACACACTGATAAGAACGGCTGGATACAGGCAGACGAGGCAGGGCATACATCAGATCCCAAGATCTACGCAATAGGCGATGCCACGAGACTCGGCCTCGTAACTCATGCCATAGGTCATGGAAGAAAGGCCTCAGAAGCGATACACGCACTCCTTTCAGGAAGATCATATTATATGCCCGCTCCAAAACCTGTGGTCCCGTATGAGAAAATAAAAACAGCGTATTATGATGTCTGTACAGGCGAACCGTTCACCCCAAAGTCAGAGGCAAACCGCTGCATGTCCTGCGGCGCCTGCAGGGACTGCCATATGTGTGAGGCGACCTGTTATTACGGGGCTATCAGCAGGAAAGAATACAAAGACGGTTCATATGAATACCTGGTTGATGAAAACCTCTGCATCGGATGCAGTTTCTGCGCCGGCATATGCCCCTGCGGCGTGTGGGAGATGGCGGAGAATAATTAGATCATATTCTTTGTAATATTTTTTTGTAGACGTCTTTTCTGTTAATAATACCAAATATCCAAACTTCATTTTCAACTATTTTGAAAACTACCCTGTAATCTCCGACCCGCAGTTTCCAGTAACCCTTTAATGTTTGTCTCAATGGAACGCCATACTGGTGGGGCGCTGTCATAAGACGGGTTTCTATCGCGTTTTTGATCCGGTTTCTCAGATTTGCATTAATGGAAGGTATATCAATCTTCTTAACATCCGGATGATATCTAAGTTCGAAGGGCAAGCCTACCAGACCTCATCGTGTCTTAAGGATTTCTTCCTGTCAAAGGTCTTTTCCCTTTTTTCTGCAAACTGTGACAGCGCTACATCTTCCTCGATTTCCAATGCCTCTCTTACAAGATCACGCACTTTAAAGGACAATGAAACCCCATCTTTTTTGGCAAGGCGCTCGACATTATGATAAAGGGGTTTTTCCAGAACAACGTTAATCCTCGGATTTTTTGCAGGCATAAAGTTTCCCTCCTTTTTTACATAGTGTAACACTTATGATACACTTAGCGCAACAACATGTCTTGCTGAATTTCCTGCTCCCTTCAAATTAATCCTACTTCCGCTTAAACATCTTATTCAGATCATCAAGGGAAAAGAATATCCGCGTTGGTCTTCCATGAGGGCATTTATCAGGGGCCTCAGTTTTATCGAGTGAAGCGATGAGCTGTGAAAGTTCTTCATTGCTAAGCTGTTCCCTGCCGCGCACTGCCTTGTGACAGGCGATCCCTGCGGCAATCTTCTTCAAGATCTCATCTTTTTTTGAGGCGTCCCCGATTGGAATATTTTCTTCCAGGATCACTGATGCTATATCCATCAGAAGCCCTTTTATGTCCGCTTTATTGATCGCCTTAGGCAATGCCTTAATTATCAAATTGTTTACGCCAAACTCCTCAATGTGCAGGCCGAAATCATGAAAAATATCTTTATTGTTCATTATTATATTAAATTCTTTTGCCGGAAGCTCCACCCTGACAGGGAGAAAAAGATCCTCGACATCAAGGCCCACCTTCTTCAGGAATTTCTCATAAAGGACTCTCTCATGGGCGGCGTGCTGGTCAATTATCACAAGGCCCTTGCCGGCGATCTCTGCAAAAAAAGACTCTCCTATATAAAAATAAGTGTGAACCGGAGGGATTATCTTTTCAATAAAAAAATCGGTCTGAGGGCCTGCCGGGGTTTGAAAAGCAGATTCCAGGGTCTCGCGCACGAAATGGCCGCCGTATGAAGGCTGATAGCCGGCAGCCGGCTGATGCCTGTCAGCATATTGGTCAAGGCCAGTGTCTTTCTTTTGTTTTTGATGCAGGGCCTCTTTAATTGAAGATTCAACAATACGATAGATCTCATCAGGAGATTCAAATCTGACCTCGCGCTTGGCAGGATGGACATTCACATCCACTTTCTGCGGATCGACATCAAAGAACAGAAAGAACGCCGGATATCTATCTTTCGGCATTACGTCCCTGTAAGCGTTATGGGCTGCATGAGATATGGTCGGGTTTTTTACCGGACGCCTGTTTATGAATATGAGCTGATGGTTTTTTGAAGACCGCGCAAACTCTGCCACAGACGTAAAACCGGAGATCGATATTCCCTTTCCTCCTTTATTCACCTCGATAAACTCCTTGAACAGATCCCCGCCGTAAAGCTGGCTAAATCTCTCTTTTTGCCCTGCAGACTGCGGCACATTGATAATTTCTGTGTCATTGTGTTTAAGCAAGAATGATATCTCCGGATATGCAAAGGCCTTCTGGGTCACGATATCGATTATGTGGGATAATTCAGTCGGTATGCTTTTGAGGAATTTTCTCCTGGCAGGGGTATTGTAAAAGATATCTCGGATCTCAAGGGTCGTCCCCTGCAACGGCGGCGCGCCTGAGATCGCTTTTCCCTGTCCTGAGATCTCGATCTTTGTGCCAGCCTCGGAATTTAAAGAAGATGTTATGAGCGTAACCTTTGAGATCGAGGCAATTGACGCAAGGGCCTCTCCCCTGAAGCCGAGTGTCTTTATATTGAAGAGGTCATCTTCTGATCTGATCTTGCTCGTTGAATGCCTCTCAAAACATAAAGTGGCATCATCCCTGTCCATGCCGGACCCGTCATCTGACACCTTTATGAGTTTCTTGCCACCATAGAGTATTTCAACAGATATCCTTTTAGCGCCTGCATCGATCGAATTATCCAGAAGTTCCCTGACTATTGACGCAGGCCTCTCTATGACCTCGCCCGCAGCTATCTTGTTTATTAAAAGTTCCGGGAGGATAGTTATCGTAGGCATAATAGCTTTTCAGACGTCTTAAACATGAGTACTGTCACCCAACTTTAGACGGCAACAATTTAAAGTGCCCCTTCTGTTTTGTCCTGTAAACTTTGAAATCTTTATGGTCCAGTGTAAAAATGGTCCGGATATTTTCAGACTCTGCAACAGCTACCAACGAAGCATCGGCCAGATCCATCGGCAGGTCCTGATATTTTTTCATTAATTCATGACACCTTTTTAATATATCTCTATCCATATTGTAAATCCGCAAGGTGTCATGCTCTATTGCTTCCCATAGATTTTCCTGTAAATACCACGAACAGCCCAATAGATAAAACGCCTCTGTAAGGACAGGAACTGTTGTGATAAGAGGTGCCTTTAAATTTTTCAGAACATTGAGACAGATATTGTGATGGGAATCATTTTTATCAAAAGAAGCAACTATTGGGCCGGTATCTATCAGTATCACGTCCTCTTCCTGTGCTTTTCGCGCAACATTTCACGCAAAATCTCTTCATGCCGGATAGCAAGATCTCCCCTGCCGCTGCCGGGCAGCTTATCAATGCGTTCCTTGATAAATTCATAAAGGTTCTGATGCTTTTTTTCTGCAAAAGGTTTGCAGTATTGTTTTATTGATTCTTTCACTACATTGCTTTTTGTTGCCTTGAGAAACCTCGATGTCCTTTCCAATAATTCTTCTGTCTCTTTATCAAGCCTTACACTTACAGGCATATATGCTCCTCCCATTTATGTATTACAAAATTGTATCACATTTGAACCGCGGTAAGCAATGGGGGAAGAACAATTTCAAATAACTTTATCGATAAAATTGGACTGTGATCGCCTAAAGCATGTGTGTTGCCGGATACAGTCGTTCTTATTATAATTTATCGGGAGTTAGCCCTGAATATATCATATTTTCTAATCATCTTGGCAAAGGCGTTTTTCTGCCTTCCTCATTTATACGGACAAATGTCACATTGGTGGAAAATATCAGGTCTTTATTGCCTTCCTCAATATTACTTCCAAACACATTCACAAAATACTTGACAGACGTATTGCCTTCCTTTACCTTTTCTGTAATAAATTTCAATATCGTCCCGCCCTTCACGGTCTTCCTGAATTCAACTGTGTCCATCCCTATAGTGACAAGGTTGCATCCCGGATAATCCAGGCTTGCGGATATCCATGCATATTCATCCACCCAGTTTAGCAAATAGCCGCCAAACAGATAACCAAAATGATTCAGATGTTCAGGCATTACTAATTTATGATTTTCCATGTTTTCCTATAACAGCGATCTGAAGTGATCATCAGTCGCTATATAATACCAAATTTAAATTTTCTGTTGTTTTGTAAAGATTTTCCCGGCTGCTCCCCTGATTGCCATATCTTTTGATTGAAAGTCTCGGATCAAAAGTTTAAACGCTAACCACTCTGCACGACAAGAGTTGCGGCAACACGGTCCCCGATCCTTTCATGGTCTTTAGAGCTGAATAATACAATCACCTCAACAGGCCCAAGGACAAGAAATAAATTTCTGATAAACAGCGATAAGACCTTTGGCTTCCCAAAATTATCTTTTCTGACGACCCTGATCTTTAATAGTCTCTTCCCGGGACTCTGTCCGGTGCTGTCCTTGAAAAAGAACATGATATTGAACCCCAATATGATCAAAAGCGCAGTATTGGCATTGAGGTCCACTACTTTCTGAATGAAAGGGACTGATGCAATAAAAATAAGCCCAAGAATAACATAGTCAACAAAAATAGCAAGGAATCTGTCCCTGATGCTTGCGCGTACCATTTCAATATCGTTAACAAAATCAGGCAGCGGTATTGATCTTTTTTCAGCTTCCTCACACAGTAGTTTATAGGCATCCGTATCAAAAGATATCCCTCCCTCTGATAATAGGGAGCGGATAGCGTCGTCGCTGTAATCCGAATAGATCATTCTAAAGCCGTCCCGGTATTCCTCATCCATATATTTTTAAAACTATTTAATAATTATTACATCCTGTAGTCTTTGCCACAGTTCCATACTTTCTGTCATTCCGGCTTGTCCGGAATGACACCAAAAAAATAAACATTCAAATAATGGACGCCCTGCGGTCTCCGCAGAGTTCTTCACGAAAATTAAATTATTTTGATATAACTTATTTCCTCTTAAACGTCTTTTCCAGTAAAATAAAAAAGCGCCCCATGCGCTTGTAAGCAAGATATAAATACAGCTCGAAGAATAATCCATAATTCCTGTGCCTCCACCGCCATAACGACAGCTTGTTCAGAGGGCCGAATAAAAGACGGCTCCAGAAATTCCTGAGGAAGCGTTCGTAGCGGAAAGCAAGAAACGTGTTGATGTAAATGGCGTTCAGAAGCCTCGGGTTCTTGACCCACGGGTTTCTCACTTCATCGTTTGTAAAATTCTTCCACCCTTCAAGATGAGTTGGCGGTTTGAACCCGGCTTTTACTGCCTCTTCATACAATAAAGTCCCTGGCAAGGGGACATAAGGCTGAATGGGGACTTCTGCCCCGGGATGCCTGCGCCTGATCTCATCTGCAAAATTTAGAGTCCTGCTCAATTGTTCTTCTGTCTCATTCGGAAGGCCGATCAATAATGAGTACAGGGTCTTAATGTTCCCTTTTGACACGACCTCTATCCCCTCATCGATCATGCGCCTGTTCTGGCCTTTTCTGATATATTTCAGCACTTCATCATCCGGGGACTCTACGCCAAAGAACAGATAAACGCATCCGCTGTCTTCAAACTTCCTGAGCAGTTCAGGGTTAAAGGTGTTTATGCGGACATTGGCGATCCATTTAAAATTCAGTTCCCTTAACAGATCGCAAATGCCTTCTATCATTTCTTTCCTGCCAGCTAAAAAGGTGTCGTCATAAAAGGTCATTTTGTTCACACCAAGTGCCTTCAGTTTTACAAGTTCAGCCCTGACCTTCTCAGTGCTTTTCACCCTGCAGACATTTTTATGAAAATATACGTTATAGCAAAAACCGCATTTATGCGGGCATCCCCTTGATGATTCATACCCGATATTCTCCAACGTGTCTCCGGCACGTCTCAAATACTCTGTCAGGATATCCCTGCCCTTGCCGTCATATGGAAACGGCAGGTCTTCGATATTCAAAAACTCCCTGTCCTTGTTGAGAACAGGTTTCCCATTCTGCTTCCAGCCAAGGCCTTCGATACTGCTGAGATCTGTCCTGCCTTCCCGAAGCGCAAGAACAAGTTCAAGGAGCGTCCTCTCTCCTTCTCCCTTGACCACAAAGTCAACGAGCGGAGACTCAAGGGTCTGCTCAGCCATCATAGACGGATGGGTCCCGCCCCAGACAAGGGGGATGTCAGGGTTTATTCCGCGTGCAAGAGAGGCAAGCCTAAGCGTATTTTTTATCTGATAGCATGTCATTGTCGAAAGGCCAAGCATCAGGGGCTTCCTTGCCGCAAGCTCCCTGAACCTTTCTTTTTTATGTATCCTTTCGTCGAAGTATTCGACCTCTATCCCGTGCTTTTCAAGATAAGCGCCTAGTGAAAGGATCGCAAGGGGCGTCCACGAGTGATACGGGAACGGACTCGCGTTTGCATA
>JACQXH010000014.1 GCA_016208845.1 Nitrospirota bacterium
ATCCGGTCACTGCTGAGCGGATGGAGTCCATTCTCAGCGGATTCAAAGCAGAGGCCGGTCCGCTTATTGACCTGCTTGTCCAGGCCTACAGCCGCGTCGAAATTTTCAGACAGGGGTGGCAACAGATACAACTTACCCGGCCTTTCGGCATCCTGACCTTGAATCTCTGGATCGGCGAGGCCCTCGATATGGTCCAAGCACTCACAATTCCCTGTGACGCATGGTTTCTGGATGGTCATGGACCAAAGAAAAACCCTGCCATGTGGCGGCATGAGCTTCTTATGGCGATTGGAGAAAAAACAGTGGCCGGCGGATCCTGCGCCACCTTTACAGTTGCCGGCGGCGTTCGGCGTGGACTTATTGAAGCAGGGTTTTCTGTCGAACAGCGGCCTGGTTTTGGCGGAAAAAAAGCCGTGCTCAAGGGGCAGAAGATAAAGGAGAAGCAGTCATGCGGCCATACCATAATAAAGTGAATACCTCCCGGTACATCACCCCTGAGGGCCGGACGCATTTAAGCGAGGAGCTCTCATATCTCTGGAAGGTGAAGCGCCCTCAGGTAACACAGGCAGTTGCCGAGGCCGCGGCCATGGGAGACCGTTCAGAGAACGCGGAGTATATTTACGGCAAGAGGCAGTTAAGACAGATCGATTCCCGTATGCGGTTTCTGACAAAGAGGCTGGACGAATTGATCGTAGTGGACAGGCCGCCTGATGATACGTCGAAGATATTTTTCGGAGCGTGGGTCGGGCTTGAGGGTCCTGATGGGAAACTCTTACGGTATCGCATCGTCGGTCCGGACGAATTCGATCCCAAAAGGGGTTTTATCAGCATTGATTCTCCGATGGCAAAGGCGTTATTGCGCAAGACCGAGGGAGATGAGGTCGTGGTGATCAGGCCCAATGGTACAGAAGTCTTTGTGGTGACATCAGTCGGATATGAAATGCAGAAGTAAGTTCATTGGGCCTGCAGGGATCACAGAGAAAAGCAGCAAGAATGAACCTTTCTGCTTTTATTATTAACCCGGAAAATGAAACTGACCGCATATTACGGCAGGCAAAGATGGCTGTCCCGACTATTCGGGGTCCGCTGAGGCGGAAAAAAGCTCTATTCGTCCGGCACGGATTCGTTCGAACAACACCTTTTGCTGATTACCGGCTTCTGCTTTAAGCGGTATGATTTTATACGGCAAATCTGACGCAAGATTTTAAAAAAATCTTGTTGCTTTATAGAGGTTCAGATGGCATATCTGCCTGCTGTCTGACTATGTTATTGCATTTTGGGGGTTAATGTCTTTCTCTGTGTACTCTGTGGTGAATTGCATTATTTGGATTAATCGCCATCCTCAATTCATGCAGCATGTCCCGGATCAGATCCATGCTGAGCCTTTTGGTAAATCGTAGTTCATCAACGCGCTTGACATCCTTCACGATATCAATTAGATCAGCCTTATGAATAACATTATGGGGCGGGATGTCAGACAGTTTTGCATACTTATCTCTAATATCAAAGACCCTTCGGAAAACAATCTTTTCGTCATCCCGAAGCCTGCTATAGCCGTTTATCTTTCTGTATTTATCTTCCGGGCCCCTCGTGTAATTTTTGTTCTGGATCTGCAAATTCTTCAGGAGAAAGGGCTCCAGCAATTTCTTCGCGAACAGTTTTGCCAAAATGATATCTTTCAGTGCCAGCAGATGCACTACATCATTAAGTGCATAATCAATTGCCTGTTCAGATACAGGCCTGTTCATCCAATTATGCTGCTGATATTTCCTTTTATTTTCCAGAAAAATCCCAAGTTCAAATGCAATTACCGAATGAAGGTCCTTATTTTCATAATTAAGAAGATCAGCCGCCGGCCTTAGGTCCAGTATGGATTTTATTTCTATATCAGCAATGTTCTTAAGTAACGACAAGTCGCTCCCTGCATCGTAAATTACCTTTAGTATGTTCGTATTCTCAAAGAGAAGTTTAAGGGTATCATTGTCTATGTTTAATGGATCAATGATCACACCGTTCACTCCATCAAAGACCTGGATTAAGCATAGTTTTTCTCCGTAAGCATGCAAATTGGACTCAGCTTCTATATCCAAGGCGATAATATGAAGCTCTTTTTCTTCAAACTTCTTCATGTATGAGCGAAGTTCGGCCCTGTTTTTAATATTAATGTAATTCATACTTGACAGCCTCAGGCTATAATATCTCTTATCCGGCAATATTCCTGAAAACGGCCTTACCCATATCGCACAAAATGGGCTGCCGTTAATAAGGTATATACCTGAAATCCAATACTTCTCTTATCAGCCTGAAATCCTTCTCATTTCTTGTAATCAATACGGCCCCGATGTCTTTTGCGGATACGGCTATGAGAATATCGGCAAGGAGGCTTTTGATTCTCAATGGGTCAACTTTTTTATCTTTTCTTAATTTCAACATTACATTGCCCGCAACATACCATTGCCTTTCGGTCACAGTTATAACATTAAAGTTATTTTTTATCTGTTCAATGAGTCTTTTTTCCCGAGGGTCGTAAGCGCCCGAAAGAAGTTCCATCAGGACTACAGAACTAAAAGAAATATGATAGAATCTGTTCAGGTTTAAAAAGGCCTCATAAACTGCGCCTTTTCTGAAATGTTCTATGAGAAAAGAGGTGTCGGGGACGGCCTTCTGCCTCAATTAAGCCCCTCAAATTTAAATTTCCCTTTTGTCTGCTCAATGAATTTTCTCATCCTTTCCTGATATATCACATCGGAAAGTGCGGATTCTATGGTCTCTGTCTCGGTTTTTGCCCCAAGTATTTTCTGTGCATTTCTGATTAAGGTTTCATCAAGCCTGAAATGTTTAGCCGTTTTTCTCACCGCAGTTTGCATAAAGCCTCCTTTTATTTATTGTATATACAATTTAAAATATTATGGCTACAATGTCAAGATATTGCATAAGTCATGTGTGGTCTTGCCGCAGGAAAGATCAATATATGAGTTGAAAATTCATACCGCAGAAATGCATTTTGATGCCATTTTTTATGAAATTCTGAAAATCGCAGGCCTGACACCCCCATCAAGTGCGATGCAGGATTGTTTAGTCAGTTCGGGCTAATGGCCGGTCTCTTCTACTTCAAAATCTTCTTAATTTGTTTTCTAAGCTAGCGTTTCATCTTTAAAAAAACTTTTCTTGCTAAGTCCTTCTGATTTGCCAATTATATAGTCTGCTTCATCAAGGATATGTCTGAGGTATTCCTTATAGGACATATTCGATTTCTTTGACGATATGAGGTTTCAGATACGGGCTAAGGCTCTCAGGTGTTATAAGTTCCACTTTACGATGAAGAAGTTCTTCAAGAAGATAGGCCAGGTGCATGAAGTTTTTAAAATTTTTCTTTCCCCGTATAAATTCTACAAGCAGGTCAACATCACTTTCTTTATTTTGTTTCCCTTTAACAAAGGAACCGAAAAGACCAATCCGTTTTACACCGAGACTCTCTATTTCCTGCCTGTGAGAGGAAAGAATATTTGAAACATCTTTTCTTGTCTGTACCGTTTTCATAATTGCTGACCTCTGAACAATTATACCAAAACCCCGACGAAAGATTCATTTCTCCGGCTTCAAAGACTCCACCCCTATAATTTGATCTGAATTATAAATGGACAGCGAGTGTACCTCCCTGTGGGCAGACAGGTTCCCCCTAGTTTTGCCGCGGGGAAGATCAATATATGAGTTGAAAATTCATACCGCAAAAAATGTATGTGATGCCATTTTTTATGAAATTCTGTAAATCGTA
>JACQXH010000015.1 GCA_016208845.1 Nitrospirota bacterium
ATTTTTTCCCTCAGACCTATCATATAGAGGCTTTGGCTTATTTGAAAGCAAGATAGTCTCTGGGGTTGAGATAAGATAACCACGGATGAACACCGATTAACACAGATCGGCATGCCTAAGGCACGTAAACCTATCGGCAGACAGACGAGTGAAAAATCAGTTAAATAAAGCCGTACAACGTACTTCGTACCTCGTAAATAGTAACCTGTTACTAATCATTCTTTCACGAAGTATGAACTACGATATACGAAGTACCGGGCATTACGCAGCACGATGCAGTCTGCGATCTGTGTTCTGATTGTCTGATTTACGAATCCGTGTCTATCTGCGAAGATCCGTGGCTAAGTGTCCTTGATCCCATCGGCAATCCGCGCAACTCTGACCATCGCTTTCACATCATGCACACGTATAATGTTAGCGCCGTTGAATATCCCGATGGCAATTGAAGCGGCAGTGCCTTCCAGCCGTTCATCTGCAGGAAGGCCGCCAAGCATCTTTCCAATAAAAGATTTCCTTGAAGGGCCAAAGAGTATCGGCTTTTCAAAACCTGTAAATTCTTTCAGCCTCCTGATGATCTCAAGGTTGTGCTCAACTGTTTTTCCAAATCCTATTCCCGGGTCAATGATGATCTTATCTTCATCTATCCCCGCATCTCTTGCGATATCTATCCCTTCTCTCAGGTAATCCATTATCTCAGGGATCAAGGCATCATAAACAGGATTAATCTGCATGTTTTGTGGGCTTCCTTTGATATGCATGATCACTACAGGCACTTTATGATCGGCAACGACCTTTGGCATCCTGCGGTCAAACCTGAGGCCGCTGATATCATTGACAATAGAGGCGCCGGCTGAAAGGGCCGCCTCTGCAACCTCTGATTTATAAGTGTCTATAGATATGGGTATCTTTAATTTTTTTGCGAGTTCCTCAATGACAGGCACTACGCGTTTAATTTCTTCCCTGGCAGAAAGTTTTTCAGCTCCGGGCCGGGTCGACTCCCCGCCGATGTCAATTATGTCAGCGCCGTCAGTCTGCATTTGGAGAGCGTGCGCAAGGGCCCTGGTTTTATCAAAAAACAGGCCCCCGTCTGAAAAAGAATCCGGGGTGATATTTAAAATCCCCATGACAAATGTTCTTTTGGGAAGATCAAAACTGAAATTGCGCCATATGAGTTTCATAAATATATATTATCCTATAAACGTAAGTTCATTTACCACAGAGACACGGAGACACAGAGAACTAAATGAAAGATGGGAAAAAAGAAATTGGAAGTAAAATATCCTGTCTTTTATTTCTCACTTCTAGATTTTTTCCTCCGTGTCTCTGTGCCTCTGTGTTTAACTGCTTTCTTTAAGATCATAAATATCATCAAGAAATATTCTCTATAGCTCCTTTGTTCTATGTCATTTTGTCCCTGCTAATATGTCCTAAATATACTGTCATGTCAAGCAGAAATCAGCAATAAAACGGCTCTTTCCTGTTTGACTATAATCATTATTAAATGATACTGTTTATTGTAAACATTATGCAGCTGATTATTTAGACAATCGCCATCGGTGCAGCTTTATGAAAGAATATAAAAAACATCTCAATAACTATCTGATGGTTTTATTAATCATAATTTTGACAGGAGTTATAGCTATGGCAGCGATAAGAAACAATAACAGAGAGACTGATAAAGAGAACTCATCAAAACTTGAAAAGGCCACATTTGCGGGCGGCTGTTTCTGGTGCATGCAGCGTCCATACGATAAGCTAAAGGGAGTTGTCTCTACGCGGGTGGGTTATACGGGCGGACATAAAACGAACCCGACATATGAAGAGGTCAGTTCAGGCGCCACAGGACATGCTGAAGCGGTGGAGATCATGTATGACCCGTCCCAGACCGGGTATGCGGAACTGCTTGATACATTCTGGCACAGCATCGACCCGACGACATTGAACAAACAATTTGCCGACAACGGCACACAATACCGGACAGTGATCTTTTATCATAATGAAGAACAGAAGCACCTTGCATTATTATCAAAGGAGGCGCTTGAAAAGTCCGGGAAATTCTCAAAACCTGTTGTCACCGAGATCGTCCCTGCTTCAGAGTTCTATCCTGCGGAAGAGTATCACCAGGAGTATTATAAGAAAAGCCCTTTCAATTACAATCTATATAAGGTAGGCTCCGGCAGGGAGTCATTTATCAAAAAGTTGTGGGGGACCATTACCCATTCGGGAAACTAATAAAAACGAGAGCTTTATTTTGATTATTATCTCTGTTCATTGTACTTCAGTCTCAAGAATCTTAGGTTCAGAGATGACTAGACATTTGCTCCTTCACCGAATGCCCTATTATATTCCAGCCTTAAAAAAAGGGGGGGACAAGAAAATATATTTATATCAATATGCTGCGCCTGTTGTTTATCCATAGTTATTTTTCAGGCAGTTTCTTTGTTCTTGAGGGTTGTTTCAGGAAATTGTTTTTTGTAACAACGGATTTGCCCAGTCTTTTCTCAAGCTGTTTTCTGGCATTGCCGGCAATATCCCCTCCGGCCTTGGCATCTGATTTTAATTTATTCATGCCTTGTGAATCTTCGGTGCGGTGAATCTCTGTGGTAGACCTTTCACCAAGCATATTAAAGATCAGTTCAAAATCATCCATGTGGTCCCGCAGGTTTTCACGCTTTAAGCCTTTGAGATTCTTATATTCACCCGGAGTTACTCCGAAAGTAGCTTTGGATATCTCGGCAGTGCCATAAGTTTCAGTCCGTGACAAAATGTCACGATCTCACTTCCTTCCTCTTTAAGCCTTTGCTTGAGTTTTCTCCAATAAGCGCCGCCATCTGGACTTTCTGCAAGCACAGAACAAACATCAACAACTGAAAAATACCATTCGTTGTTATAGGTTGTCTTCCTTATTTCTTTACCTCGAAAAACTGCCATGCTTGTTTCCATATTGTCCCTCTTTTCGGTTATTGTTTATTTACACACTTTTTTGTTTTTCATCCCTTCCCCTCCACAATCGCAATCTCTTCCGGCGCAGGCAGATACTTTTTTAGCTCTATATTCTTGGACCAGCTAATTTCTCCAACCATTGGCTGGAGTTTTTGCCAAGGTCTCCACAATTGCCTTGCCCCAGCCGAGCTTTTCCTGCTTTGTCACTATTGATTTGCCTATATCCCAGTAAAGATTTACGAGTTCTTTATTGACGGCTTTCAGCGCGTCATACTGGGCTCTGTGTATGCGTTCTTTTATCTCTTTAAAGAAGGTTTTATATTCCGTGCTCATTATGACTTTCATTTATTTTCTCCCCTCTGTAATCTAATCTCCTGCTCTCTGTCCCTTCGGGTAATGTGATTGTCCTTTTTCAAACTTCTAATAGGGCAGCAATGTCTGATTTTTAGTTCTTAATTTTAAAGGTCTCTTAGTATAAAAAGAATCCATGCGCTTGTAATGAAACTCCAAAGAATTTTTATCTGCATTTCTCAGGTCGTGCTTCGGAAAAAAATCTATTTTTTGTCTGCCGACATATTTGTATCGGCTGTTTCTATTGTTCGGCTTTTCTATAAGCCGCTCGATTAACGGCAGACACTTCTCTGCAAGGGCTTCTTTATCCTTATTTGTCGAAGTGTGATCGAGACAATTATTTATACAACCTAAAAACAGGTCTATCAACTGAATAAAATTAGAATAATTGTTATTGGATGTCCTATGATCAGAGTCTATAAATTCTACAGCATCGCATTTGAATGAGACTTTATCATCTCTGTTGCCTATTGAAAAGATTGAATGCCAAGGGAAATAGGCATTGGTTTCCAAAGACGTATTGTTATCATGGTATATACTCTTAATTATCACGGAATTATATTTATAAAAATACGATTTAACTGACCTCAATATGGCAGTTCTAAAAAATCTATTGTAAACATTCGCACTCTTATTTCTGTCTCCAAATTGCGATATATCCAGCTTATTCTTGTCGATGCCTAAGACGTAGAAATAAATTTTACCTATATCACATAACAGATAATCAAGCCAGCGTTCGGCTACAAAATATTTGTCTCTCGATTTCTCAACTTCTACATAATGAACTTCAGTATTATTGTGACTATGTCTTTCACATGCAAGAGAACATTTGTCCCACTCTTTATTGCCTTTCGGATTGCCACAGCGTTTATTCAGTAAATCCTGCAAAATAAGACCCTCTGTTTTCTCAGGCACAATCAAAACGCCTATATATAACCAGTCGTTTGATCCGCTTTCATCGCAGAATAACTTTATCGTTATTGATGAATAATCTTCTGATTTATGTCCGAATAAGTTTCTACTCATTTACCCCTTCCCCTCCACAATCGCAACCTCCTCTGACGTAAGGCCGTAGAGGGCATAGACCATTTTATCAATCTGCCGTTCAAGGGCGGAGGTGTCGGCATCGGGGTCTTTCTTTTTCATGCCTTTGATCCTGATGGCTTGTTATCCTTACGCGCATCCACGAGGATAATATACGGGTCATTGGTCATATTTAAATTTTTTAGGATTCGCTGCACCTTAGTCTGTTCCTGCCTCGTGAAATAACAGAATATACTATTTTTAGTTGAAATTTAAAAGAGTGGCTCCCCCGCGGCATAATCCACGGTAACCATTATGAAAGAGAAAGGATCCACATATGAAGGAAAACACAAGGAAGAGGAATAAAGTAAGATTTGGAATTGAGGCAGCATACGGCAGG
>JACQXH010000241.1 GCA_016208845.1 Nitrospirota bacterium
CAAGATAAGACCTCAGAGACTCAGCGGGCTTGAAACATAAAGGCCGTTTGCAGATTTTTACCAAGGAAAAGAGACGTAAGGTGGGAACAGCACATGGCAAGACCGCCGCGCATACAATTTTCCGGGGCTTTCAATCACATATATTTTGTCTTATTGTCTTCAAGTAGATGAACTATATGTAATATGTTATAATCTAACAATGAGTTCAACGGCTACTAAACGTGAAAACATCAATGAACTGCTTACACAGCTTTCTGAAGACGCCCTTGCTGAAATCAGGGATTTTACTGCTTACCTGCTTGACAGAGAGCGCAGGAGAAAGGCGCTTGAGGAGCGGGTTCTGGAGGCTGAAAAAGAACTGCCAATAAAATTTGAGACTGTAGACGATGCTGTAAAAGCAGTGTTTGATGAAACGGAAGATTGAGTACTCGCCCGTATATTTAAGGCAAGCTAAAAAGATCGCGAAAAAGTATCCGCACTTGAAAGGCACGTACACTGAATTGATAGAAAAGCTTTCCCAAAACCCCTTTGATCCTTCAGTGCATACCCATGCGCTTTCCGGCAAACTAAAAGGCAAACATGCATGTTCTTTAACTTATGATTTGCGAGTAATATGTATAATTGCTGACGAATCCATCCATCTCCTTGAAATCGGTTCACACGATGAAGTTTATTAAATAATATCCTCTTTTATCTTCTCGTAACAGTTTAGTCCTTTTGCAGCGAATCGTCTCAGCTTGAATTATTATACAGTTTGGCCTGGGCAGCAGCGGTGTCGGAAGTAAGGAGAGTCTGCAGAAATTCTCCTGGATGGACATTCTGTCTTCGGGCTGTTTTCCGACAGAAAAAGGGTCAGGTCTACCCCCGGCGACAAAAAAGCCTGTTAACCCATCTTCCGCAGTTATTTCACAAAATCACAAATAATACAACCGACCACTCAGCTAAGACTGCGTTAATAAATGATTTTGAAAAGTCATATTCTAAAAAGCAAATGTAGTGCAGAATTGCCTCTTGAAATTGCAAATATAATCCCTCATAATTTCTTACATGTATTTGCGGCGACACAGCAAGAATGTTGATGCAGAGGAATATGGATACTGGTCTCTGGTAGAATCGGTACGTACAGCGAGAGGCCCCCGCCAGAGGATTGTGGCAACGATCGGCAAGTTGCCGGGATTGGACAATGAAGAACGGGTTGGATGGGAGGAGATTAGCCGCATACTCACAGGCCAATCGAAACCTCAAGGCAGTTTATTTAAAAAGGCAGAAGACCCTCCCTATTGGGCAACAGTAGATATCAGTCGAGTCAGCGTAGAGCGGTTGCGGAGCTTCGGCGATGTGTATCTTGCACTTCTACTTTGGCATCATCTTGGTTTTACCGACTTTTGTAAAGAGCAGATGCCTGAAGGAAAAGAAGCGGTACCGTGGTCAGTGATGGCCTGTCTTCTGAGCGTTGCACGCTTCTGCGCACCGTCATCGGAATTGCAAATAGCGGAATCGTGGTATGGGAAAACAGCGCTTGATGATCTTCTTGGTGTGCCGGATGACAGTGTAAATGATGATCGACTTTACCGCGCACTGGATGCTATTTTGCCTCACAAGGACGCACTATGCAGACATCTGCAGGATCGCTATGGAGAACTCTTTGGTGAGAGCTTCGATTTTCTCCTTTATGATATTACCTCTACTTATTTTGAAGGCACGGCTTTGGGCAATCCACAGGCCCAAAGAGGCTACAGCCGTGATAATCGTCCGGACTGTCCTCAGGTCTGTATAGGACTGGTGACAAGCCGGGAGGGCTTGCCGCTTGCCTTTGAAGTATTTGACGGCAATCGTGCCGATGTTACAACAACGGAAGAAATGGTCCTTGTTATGGAAAACAAATACGGCAAAGCAAATCGGATATGGGTTATGGACAGGGGAATGGTAAGCGAAGAAAACATAGGATTCATGAAG
This sequence comes from Nitrospirota bacterium, assembly GCA_016208845.1. GTDB lineage: Bacteria > Nitrospirota > Thermodesulfovibrionia > UBA6902 > BMS3Bbin08 > JACQXH01. The sequence goes on from JACQXH010000241.1 coordinate 1,957, forward strand.
GAGCGAGGAGCCAAATACATTGTCGGCACACCGAAAGCCATGCTCAGAAAGTTCGAGCAGGAACTTCTTTCAAAAGAATGGGAAGAAGTTCATAGTGGCGTTGAGGTGAAGTTATGCGCATGTCCTGGAGGCGGAGATGAAACCTTTGTGCTTTGCAGATCTGAAGGGCGAAAGGACAAAGAAACAGCAATCCTCAATCGGTTTGTTGACCGATTAGAAGCAGGACTTAACAAACTCAAAGAACAGGCAGACCAGGGAAAACTCAGGGACAGACAGAAGGCGGAGCGCAGGATCGGACGACTTCTTGAGAGAAACAGTCGTACCGCCTCACTCTTTGATGTAACAGTTACAGAAACAGCGCTCGGCAAACACAGACGACTATCAGTAAAAATTTCAAAGAATGAAGAGCGGTATCAGTGGGCGCTTCGGAGCGGCGGAAACTATATCCTTCGCACCAACTGGAAAGAGGTCGATCCAAAAACAATATGGAAAAGATACATTCAACTGACAGATGTGGAAGATTCATTCAGGACAGAAAAGCATGATCTTGGTATGCGGCCTATTTATCATAGGAAGCAAGACAGGACCCAAGCGCACATCCTGGTCTGTTTCCTATCGCTTGCAATGTGGCGGACACTTCAGCAGTGGATGAAGGCTTCGGGCCTCGGCACAGCCCCGAGAAAACTCATTGAAGAAATGCGTGAGCTTCGGTCCCTCGATGTTGTGCTTCCTGCGAGAGATAAAACAATCAGGCTCAGAGTGGTGTCTACCCGTCAAAAGAGCTGAAGGTTCTGCTTCAGAGATTAAAGATTCAGTTGCCCAATAGACCCAAGATAATCGAAAATACAGAAAATGTAGTGCAGAAAATCGCCTGCTTGTAAGTGTAACTTATTGATATAACTGACTTTCAATTCTCAAACTGCGGAAGATGGGCTAATAAACTATTTAATCTTATCGAAGATCCATTTTCTCCTTGAAAGAAAACAAAAATAGTTATCTTCAGCCTTTCTCAACGATTCAAAGAAAGAAGGATCATGTGCATCAGTTTGCATAAGACTTATCACCCCAGCTCATGACCTCATCCGCATGTCTGACCTTTATGCCCTCAGGCCTCGGGATAAGCTTCCGGCCTGTAAGGATAATTAAGGCCTCGGGCCCGTGATTAAAAAAAATATCCATTAATGAGAGATGGGATATAAAACCCTGCTCTTTTAGCCAGAGCTGGTTGTAGTAAGGGTGTCTGTAGTTATGCCATTCAACATTAATTCCTTCAGCCAAAAAAATTCTTCTCTTAAATATACCTTAGCGGCGTTCCCGCTTAAGTAGCATAGCTCTATCTGTTCTTCTTTGTCCTGGGAAGACAGTAGAGGATATTCATTGTCAAAACATGCGGCGCAGTATAGCCCGGCATTTGCGACTACTTTCAACAAGCCTTCGAAACACTACAATAATTAAGATTGCCAAAGCTCATCATATCTCATATAATATGTCTATAAGGATAGAAGATGCCGA
>JACQXH010000016.1 GCA_016208845.1 Nitrospirota bacterium
ATAAACAACATAGTGAGTTCTGACTGCAATGTACTGCTTACAGGTGAGAGCGGCGTTGGCAAAGGTCTGGTGGCAAAGCTTATTCACTACACCGGTCCGCGAAGAGAAAAACCTTTTTTGGCCCTTAATTGTGCGATATTCACCGAAGAGCTCCTTGCAAGCGAGCTGTTCGGCCATGAAAAAGGCGCCTTCACAGGAGCTGTCGCCTCAAAACAGGGGCTGATTGAAATTGCCAACAACGGTTCTCTTTTCCTCGACGAGATAGCAGAGATGACGCCGACCCTTCAAGCCAAGTTATTGAAGGTGATCGAGGATAAAGAGTTCATGAGGGTCGGCGGCGTAAGGCCGATCAGGGTTGACGTAAGAATTATTGCCGCAACAAATCAGAATATTAACTCCATCGTATCGACCGGCAAATTCAGAGAAGATCTTTATTACAGGCTTAATGTGATGGATATTTTTATTCCTCCTCTCAGGGAAAGGAAAGAAGATATCTCGCCCCTGAGCAGGCACTTTCTTGAAAAACATTCCAAAAAGGCAAATAAAAAAATAACCGGCTTCAGTAAGGATGCGATGGACATGCTCATGACATATAACTTCCCCGGCAATGTACGGGAACTTGAAAATATCATTGAACGGGCTGTCATATTAGAGAAGGCCTCGAGCATACAGCTTGCGAGCCTTCCGCAGAGCATTAAGCTGTTTCAGGTCGAAACTATCACCCCTAAAAAAATAAAAACTATCGACGAAATAAATAAAGAGTATGCCGAGAAAGTGCTTGAATTTGTCGAACAAAACAAATCAAAGGCAGCGGACATTCTGGGCATTTCACGTACCAGCCTATGGAGAATACTAAAAAAATAGAAAGGAGCAATTCTCGCCTTAGGTTGCCTGAATTCAAAATAATCTATCATGTGTCATCCTTTTTTTATTTTTTTCAAAAACTCCACCAGAATTTCCTCCTTGATCCGATAGCCTTTCTGAATTAATTCAAGCGTTAGCAGTTCAGCGGATTCTCTATCAAGCATTCCGGACTTAAAAGAATCCCATAATATACCAAGTGTTCCCTTTGGTTTAAGTCCCTTAAATCTGGCAACAGTCCTTGCTTTAGCCTCGTCTATAAAAACTCTTTCAATATTTTCTCTAAGAGCAAGACTTATGACTGCCCTCTCGCCGCAGCCCATAAAATGGGGAAGGTCTTTTAAAGTTGAGATTTTTGCAGCCTCTATTTTCCTGTTATTAAGATATTCAATTATCTGCCTTGCATCTTCTTTCCTGCCTGTTAGTCCTCTTATAATTTCGGCCTCCACTTGAGAAGGCATATGAAGTTTATAGTTATCGAGAAGGTCAAGTTTTTGTATCTTTGATAGAAATATCAACGGGGAAGCATTGCAGACAGCTTTTTCACGCATTACTTAAGTCCTCTGACAGTTCTTCCAGTGAATAATCGATATGTATGTCAGCCTTCTTAACTTTATCTATCATCTCCCATATATCTATGGACAGCAGACTTGCCGCTTTTTGAAGAGAGATTTTCCGGTTACTATAAAGTTCGAGGACGCTTTTTTCATTTATAACATAAAGCCCCTGCTTTAGAGCCTTTGATATAAGTTCCTCAACTTTTATACCTTGCACTTTAGATACTTTTTCAACTTCTTTATATAAGTTGTCTTTTAATTTTATTGCCTTCATTAGATTGCCTCCTGAAAGTTTTTATTGTTCTTACCGTCTGTTTATTATAAGACAGACGGTTAATATTTTGTAATACCCCGCAATTAAAAAATGGCACGGCTTTTGATATTACCAAGACAGAAAGCAAAAGGAGGGCAGATGAAAATGAGAGAAAAACTTTTATTCGTAACAAGGGGAAATGTGGATTGCGACAATGGTTTCGCTTATATCTTCGAGCTTGCAAAGACACTGAATACCGGAATAGCCATGCTGCTCGTTTATAACAGGCGCATGATGGATACCTACGAGGATATGATGGCCGCTGTTGCATTCGCAGAGGCAGGAGACCTTGGGACCGTAGAAGAACTAATGCATGCCAAGGAAAAAAGTATAAAAAGCCAAATAGATGAAAAGATCAGGGCCATGGCGGATAAATGCAGGGAAAATTCCGTGCCCTTCTTCTATCAGATAGATTCTGACGATCCGATTACCGCAATAAAAGATTTTGTCAAGAGCAGGCCTGATATTGACATGGTGCTGCTAAGCCCAAATCTTTCGGAAAACAAAAAAGGCATAGACCTCAAGAAATTAATCAAAAACATAACAAAACCTATCGTGACTATCTCAGGCCCTGCACAGGCCCAAGCATAGTGACGAACAAGAAAGGAGGAAGAAAATGAAAGGACTTTGGAGAAAACTGGAAGACATTTATGCTGCTTCTGCATTCGCAGAACAGGGAGAGCATGATACTGCAAGAGAATTCCTGAAGGAAAGAAAGTCAGCTGACAAACAGTTAAGAAAAATAGCCGCTAAAGATCAGCGTGTAAGACTCAGGGCGAATTAAAGACAGTGCCGTGTAACGAGTTACGCGTTAAGCATCATGGAAATAAATTAAATATGCCAATTTAAAGGAGGAAAACAAAGATGGCTGAGAGCAAAGTCAGGAAAAAGCCGTACAGTAAAGCGATATTCATGGGGATCATATCAATAGCGCTTTATGCGGCCCTGCTGATGAACCAGGACACATTAAATCAATATTTTGGACGGGGCGGAATGTATGCATTTCTTCCCATATCGGTTGCCTTCATTTTCTCATACATACACGGGACTTTTACAGGAAGTTTCTGGACCGTCATGGGAGTAGAGGCCTCCAAAAAGAAAAGGGAGGTAAAGTAACATGCACGAAATAGTTAATGCAGCAGCCAATTTCATCAATCTTGATGCAATGACTATTGGATATCTGTTCTTTGTAGGATTTGTCGGCGGTCTCGTAAGCGGATTTATTGGTTCAGGCGGGGCCTTTGTTCTAACACCGGCCATGATGAGCCTGGGAGTGCCCGGTCTTGTAGCAGTGGCAAGCAATATGTGCCACAAATTCCCGAAGGCTCTTATCGGCTCCATCAAGCGCGCAAAATACGGACAGGTGGATGTCAAGCTCGGGATTGTTCTTGGTATTTCTGCAGAAGCAGGGGTTTTATACGGGGCCCATATACAGGAGGGTATTAAAAAGTCGTTCGGCGAGGCAGGTTCAAATCTGTATGTCAGTGCGGCCTTTGTTGTAATACTTGCAGTGGTCGGCGGGTTCGTATTATTGGACGCCTGGAAGACATATAAATCAGGAAACACCAGTTCAGAGGAAAAGGTCACAAAACTTGCACGCTGGGTGCAGTCCATCAACATCCCCGGCACAATGGTATATTTCAAAAGCATTAATGCAAGGGTCTCGGTGCTTTTTACAATTCCGCTCGGTTTTGCAACCGGAATGTTAGCCGCAACAATTGCGGTAGGCGGGTTTATCGGCGTACCCTCGATGATCTATGTGCTTGGAGCGCCAAGCCTTATGGCGTCGGCCACAGAACTTGTAATCGCTTTTGTGATGGGATTAGGCGGCTCATTTAAGTATGCGATGCACGGACTGGTTGATATCCGTCTGGCGATGATCATACTTGCAGGATCGCTCTTCGGCATTCAGCTTGGCGCGATGGGAACAACCTATGTTAAACCGTACATGATAAAGGTTGTAATGGGCACAATAATGGTCATCGTGCTTTTCAGCCGCGCATTGATGGTCCCTGTGTACATGTCACAGCTTCACCTGATCAATGAGATCAGCGCTGAATCAGCGAAGATATTGAAGAATTTAAGCTTTGGAATAATGATATTAGCGCTTGTTCTCGGAGCATTTATCGTTCTTAAAGCAATGTGGCAAGGACGCCGTGAAGAACAACTTGCAACGCAAGAGGCGCTCGGACACAGCAAGGTATAGCCATGGGAATTTACAGAAAAATACTTGTTGCCATTGACGGCTCCAGTTCAAGTCTTAACGCCCTCAGACAGGCAATAAGGCTCGCATGTACGGAGGGATGCTGGATCACGGCAGTTTCAGTAGTCCCTCCGTATGATGGAGACCTGAATCTTACAGGGGTCGGCAATATAAAAAAGGCCCTGCGGGAGCCGATGGAAAAAGCTCTCTCCATGGCGGCAGAGATAGCAAATTCCGAGAGGGCGGCATTAAAGACCGTATGTGAAGAAGGCGAACCGCATGAGAAGATCGTGGACCTTGCAGAAGGCGAAAATTTCGGCCTGATTGTGATGGGCAGGCGGGGTCTCCATCCTATAGAAAGGGCTCTGATAGGAAGCGTCGCTGCACGGGTCATCGGCTATAGTCAGACAGACATTCTGATCGTGCCGGACCACACAGACACAGGATGGAAAAACATCCTTCTCACAACAGACGGCTCGAGTTACAGCAACGCCGCACGGGACAAGGCGATCAACTTCGCCAAAACATACGGCGGAGAATTGAAGGTCATATCTGTTGTAGATGTCCCATCTGAATTTTACGCAGAGGCGCCGAAAGCAGTGGAAGATCTGATAAGAAAGGCAAAAGGCTTTGTTGCAGATGTGAAAAATATCGCAGAGGCATCCGGCATAAAGACCTCGACATTTGTAGGTGAAGGAGACGCATATCGCGTGATAACGGATCTTGCAAAAAAGGAAAAGGCAGACATAATTTTTACCGGCAGTCACGGAAGGACAGGGATCAAAAGACTCCTCATGGGAAGCGTCACTGAAAAAGTGATCGGTTATGCCCCATGTCCGGTATTGATCGTGAAACCCTGAAAGAAAGGTGAAGGTTAATTCCATGAAAGAAAGATTATTGATCGTAGACAACGAACCGGAGATGCTCGAACTTATGAGCATTCTCATCAGGGAAAATACACCGTATGAACCTCTGGCCACCAACAATCCCATGGAGGCGCTCGAGATTGTCAGAAAAGGCAGTATCTCGCTTGTCATTGCGGAAATGAAACTGCCGGTGATGGACGGCATACAGCTTCTCGAAAAGATCAGGGAGATAGACAGCAACATCCCGGTAATTATTACCGCGGCATACGGCACGGTCGAACACGGACTTGAGACCATGAATAAAGGCGGTTTCGATTACATCACAAAACCGTTCAGAAAAGAGCAGATGCTTTTTTCGATAGAGAAAGCGCTGAACATGACAAAACTTAAAAGTGAAAACATTCAACTGAGAGAATGGTTCAAGACAGCGGACAGAAAAAATCTTCCTGTTGATATTTTACT
>JACQXH010000242.1 GCA_016208845.1 Nitrospirota bacterium
ATGGATAACAGTTGCCATGGTCGGAGGCCGGACAGGCGCGATGGGAATGAACCGGATCATTGACAGAGACATTGACACCCTTAACCCAAGGACAAAGAACAGGGAGTTGCCGCGCGGAGTAATAAAGGCCAGTGAGGCCTTTATTTTTACAATTATTGCATTTGCGCTCCTGCTATTTGCCGCATATAAGTTGAACCCTTTGTGCCTGAAGATATCGCCCGTAGTCCTTTTTGTGCTCATTTCATATTCATATACAAAAAGGTTTACATGGCTGAGCCATGTTGCTCTTGGCACTGCCCTCGCCCTTGCCCCGCTTGGCGCCTGGATCGCGATACGGGGGACCTTTGACTATGAGATACTGCCACTTTGTTTTGCGATCGTGTTCTGGGTTGCGGGGTTTGATATTTTTTATGCCCTGCAGGATATGGATTTTGACAGACAGCATGGCCTTTTTTCCATCCCGAGCAGATTTGGAATAAGGAAATCCCTGTGGATCGCGCGGATGTTCCATCTGATCACAATAGGACTGCTTTTAAGCCTCATCTCTATATTCCACCTGAACATATTCTATCTCGCAGGGGTCTTAATAGCATCGGCCCTTCTGCTCTATGAACATTCGCTTGTAAAGCCCACTGATCTGAGCAGGCTTGATATGGCATTCTTCAATATGAACGGCTATATAAGCATTACAGTTTTTGTGTTTACTTTGATGAGTTATCTTATCACTGTATAGATTTATATTTGTGCTATAACTGTAATCCGCCAATCTTGTATCCTGCATCTTGCATCCTGTATCATATTGCAATGGCATACAAAGACCTTAGAGAATTCCTGAAACTCCTTGAGGAGAAAGGGCTTCTGAAGCGCGTAAGGGCCGAGGTCGATCCTGTTCTTGAGATCACAGAGATCACTGACAGGATGTGCAAGAGCCCGGGTGGCGGCAAGGCCCTGTTTTTTGAAAAAGTCAAAGGCTCCGCATTCCCTGTTGTCACAAATATGTTCGGCTCTTTTGAGAGGATGTGCCTGGCCCTGGAGGTCAGCAGGCTTGATGATGTTGCAGGCCGCATCGAGGGATTGCTGAACCAGTCTCCGCCAAAAACATTGATGGAAAAACTGGCGATGCTTCCAAAGCTCTTTGAGTTTTCAAAATTCCTTCCCAGGCACGTCAGAAATGCAGCATGTCAGGAAGTAATTGAAAGGGACAAACCGGATTTATCTAAATTCCCTGTTCTGAAATGCTGGCCGGGCGATGGACAGCAAGTCGGGGGCCAGTAAGACAGTAGTCAGTATACAGTAGACAGTAGTCAGGGACAGGCAGGGGTCAAGGGTCAGGGGAATGAAGGAAAGTTCATTACCCTTCGGCATGTACAGGATCCATATCTATGACGCTGTGACTACCGGGATGCATTGGCACATCCATAAAGACGGAGCAAGACATTATGATAAATATAAAGAGCTTAAAAAGCAGATGCCTGCTGCCATAGCAGTCGGAAGCGATCCTGCCGTGATATATTCTGCGACCGCGCCGCTTCCTGAGGCTGTTGATGAAATGGTGTTTGCAGGTTTTTTGCGCAGGGAGCCTGTGGAAATGGTGAAATGTATAACCTCTGACATTGAGGTACCTGCCAACAGCGAACTTGTGATCGAGGGCTACCTTGATCCGGGAGAAATGCGGATCGAGGGGCCTTTCGGAGACCACACGGGTTTTTATTCAGCCGCGGACAACTACCCTGTATTTCATGTGACCTGCATTACGCACAGGAAGGACATGATCTATCCAGCTACGGTCGTAGGCAAGCCGCCGATGGAAGACTGCTACATGGGCAAGGCAACAGAGCGGATATTCCTGCCCCTCCTGAGGATGGATTTCCCTGAGATAAAGGACTTTAATCTGCCGATGGAAGGCGTGTTTCACAACGCGGCGCTGATATCGATCAAAAAAAGTTATCCCGGGCATGCAAAGAAGATCATTCATGGATTGTGGGGCAAGGGGCAGATGATGTTTGCAAAGCTCGTGATCATCGTTGACGATGATGTTGATGTGCAGAACATCTCCTATACCGCATGGCGCATCCTGAACAACGTGGACTGGAAAAGGGATGTTGTCATTGCTGACGGGCCTGTTGATGACCTCGACCATTCTGCGAGCTGGCCGCGCTACGGATCAAAGATGGGCATCGACGCAACGAGGAAAACAAGGGAAGAGGGCATGATGCGCGACTGGCCTGAGGAATTGTTCATGTCTGATGAGATAAAGGACCTCGTTACAAAGAGATGGAAAGAGTACGGATTTGATTGAGCTATTTGCCCAATCTTTATCTTCTCGTAATTCTTGAGTATTTCATATAGCACACTTTAAGTCCATAAATCCTCCCTGTCCGACAGACTGGCTGGAATCCTTGAAAACCCATTATATTGGATTGACAACCTGATAATTTTGGGCTATATCTATAAACAGGCGTACATCAAATTGATAGGGGGTGGATAATTATGGCAAATAAACGAAGCGAACAACGAAAAATTAAACGGCTGGAGATTACATATTCTGCATATACTGATGATGCGTTAAGAGGTATTTCATCAAATATTTCGACTTCAGGTGTTTTTATCAGGACAAAAAAACCATTTAAACCTGGAACCCCGGTAAATATATCTTTGGAGATAAATGTAAATAATAAAATAGAGTTGTCAGGAATAACAGCATGGTCTGTTAAAACCGGCCGCATTAATCATAGGGATGGAATGGGTGTCAGACTTATTACAACACCTCAAATGTATAATGATTTTGTAAATGAGTTATATAAAAATTAAACTATTTCCGGCGGGCAGTAAATAAGATGAAAAATCATAAGGGCCAGGTAAACTTCAGTGGTGTAATTATGCCTTGTACCAGATATTGCACGCCCCTTCCATTGAGACCATACACGGGCCTTTTGGTGTCTTCGGCGTGCAGGCCTTTTTAAATAATTTGCATGCAGACGGATATGCCTTTCCCAAAATTATCGTGCCGCAGATGCAGCCTGGAATTTTAGCTTCTTTAATCTCCTCAAGCCTAAAGACCTTGCGCGCATCCTTATCTGCGTATTTTGCCCTTAATTCAAGGCCTGAGCCGGGGATATGGCCTATGCCCCGCCAGTTCACATCCGCGGCTTCGAAAAATTTGGCCATTATCTTCTGCGCCTGAACATTGCCTTCGGGCCTGACAACGCCTTTATACACATTGCCGGTTTGCACATTTCCATTCTTTAATTGCTGAAGAATTTCCATAATGCCGAACAGAAGATTCTCCGCCTCAAATCCTGCAACCACTGTCGGTATCCCGTACTTTTCAGAAAAAACATTCCATGCATTTGAACCCACAATTGCTGAGACATGCCCCGGCGCGATGAAGCCGTCAATGCCGATCTCTGCGTCCTTTACCAATATCTCCATGATGGTCGGCGTAAGCCGGTGAGAGCTGAGTATGAATAAATTCTCAGGGATTCCCATCTCCAAAATGGCGGCGGTTGGCGCTGTTGTGGTCTCAAAGCCGATAGAGAAAAACACTGTCTTTTTATCAGGATTTGATTTCGCAATGTTCATCGCCTCAAAAGGCGAGGTTATCATCCGGAAGTTCTTGCCTTCAGCGCGAATAGAGCCCTTCTGCGTAGGCACTCTGAGCATGTCGCCATAGGTCACCAGAATGACATCATCTTTCCTTGAAAGGTTAATCGCATTGATGATATCGCTCTCAGGGCATACGCACACAGGACATCCTGGGCCCGGAATGATCTCCAGGTTATTGGGCATCAGACTTCTCATCCCTGAGAAAGCGATCGTATGCTCATGCGACCCGCAGACGTTCATAATGCGGATCCTCCTGTTTTCAGGTACAAGAGAGTGGATGAGTTTTATGATGTCTTTTATTTTTTCCATATTTATAAAAAGAGATTATTCTTTCTCAACCCTTTGGACCCTCGGTTCCTCGACCCCTTGAACCCTGTCTCTCAGCATATCCGGGGCAGCATATCCTCTTCGAGCATATCCAGCAGACGCTCGCCGCCAATTTTCGTCCTTAATTTGACCTTCCTGAATTTTGCGGAGATATTCCCGATCACCTCTGCATTATGACCGAGCGGATGTTTTTTCAGTATGGCCACGATCCTGTCTGCGCTCTCTCTTGACGCAATTAAAATTGCCTTGCCTTCATTCGCAAGATATAACGGGTCATATCCTAACATGTCAGAGATAAAACGGACATCCTCCCTCACCGGCACTTTATCTTCAAATATCTCTATGCCAAAGCCGGTTGATTCTGAAAGGTCTGCCAGCGCAGTGGCAACGCCGCCGCGTGTGGGGTCCCTCATCCATTTTAATCCGTCTATTTCCATGATGGGCATGAGCAGCTCATTCAGCGCCGCGCAATCACTCTCGACCGCCGCCTTTATATCAAATTCATCCCTTGAAAGGGCGACCGCCATTCCGTGATCCCCGACTGTCCCTGTAATAATCACTGCATCGCCCGGTGATACATTGCTAACCGGCAATGGCTTGATGACCTCTCCCACGCCGGTCGTGTTGATATACACGCCGTCGCACTTGTACTTTTCTACAACCTTTGTGTCGCCTGTCACGATGCTCACCCCGGCATATTGAGCAGTTTCCTTAATGCTTTTAAGGATGTCTTCAAGGCTGTCCAGGGGGAATCCTTCTTCCAGTATAAAGCCGATGGCAAGATATCCTGGCATGGCGCCGCTGACCAGCAGATCGTTTACAGTGCCGCAAATGGCAAGTTTGCCTATATTGCCCCCGGGGAAAAAGAGCGGCCTGACAACATATGAGTCAGTGGTAATGGCGATGTTCTGATCTCTGAGATTTATATATGCGGCGTCTTCGAGCGGCTTCAGTTCTTCAGATCTAAGATATTTCAGGAAAAGCCTTTCAATAAGCTCACGCGTGAGCCTTCCTCCGCTGCCATGACCAATTTCAATTTTTTTCATATTATTTATTTAGCCACTAATCTACACGAATGTTCACGAATTAAAAGACAATAAATTATTAGTGTAAATTCGTGTTCATTCGTGGCTAAGCAAATGTTTTTTAAAGAATTCTATCCACTCCTGCATCCCGTCACCTGTCTTGGCTGATACTTCAAATATCGTAAGTGAGGGATTAAGTGACAGGGCATCTTTTTTTATCTTTTCCATATCGAAATCAAAATGCGGCAAGAGGTCAGTCTTGGAAATTACCAGTACCTGTGAGGTCCTGATCGCCTTAGGGTATTTCACAGGCTTGTCATGTCCTTCCGGAACGGAAATCAGGACGACCCTTAGATGCTCGCCGAGGTCGAAGAATGAAGGACATACGAGATTGCCGACATTTTCGATAAAAAGGATATCCAGTTTTCTGCCGTTCAACTGATGCTCAAGAGAGTGAAACGCCTTGTGCACAAGCAGAGAATCCAGATGACAGGCCCCGCCCGTTGTAATCTGCACAGCAGGCACGCCCTTTTTTCTTATCCTCTCGGCATCAAGTTCTGTCTCAATATCGCCCTCAAGAACACCAATGTTTATTTTTTCTTTAAGCGCATCAATGGTTTTCTCAAGCAAAGTGGTCTTGCCTGAGCCAGGAGAGCTGATCAGATTTATTGCAAAAATCCCCTCTTCATCAAAATGTTTCCTGTTGCTTGCAGCAGCCTCTTCATTTGATTTGAGCAGGCTCTGATTTAAGTCTATGGTTTTAGTCTCTTTATGATTATGCTCGTGGCTGCAGCCGCATGTATCGCACATATAAGTCTCCTTCTTCAAAGGGTTCAAGGATTCAAGGGTTCAAGTGAAGTATTGCATTTCTTTCCTCGCTCGAACCCTCGAACCCTTTCCTTTACACTTCCACTTCCACTTTTTCTATATGCTGTTCTTCGCCCGATATGATCTTCAAACCAAACGATCCACAAAACGGGCATGATGGGAAAGTAAAATTTTCAATTTCAAATTTTTTATTGCATTTATTACATTCATAAACAAGAGGAACCTCTTCGATTGATATAACCGCGGAAGACAGTAAAGGATGTTCAAGCTTAACAGCGTCAAAAGCAAATATCAGCGAGTCGGTCACGATGCCGGACATTCTCCCGATTCTAAGTTTCACGTGCGTTATTTTTTTGGCGTTATTCTCACGGCCTATCCTCATGAGTTCTTCAATCATCCCGAGGGCTATTGAGACTTCGTGCACTTTTTTCCTCCTCGTCCATTACTCTGAGGATCTCATCCAGTGTTTCCCATATTTCATCCGCGAGTTTCTTATCTATCTTCTCTATCGCAAAACCCACATGCACGATGATGTGATCGCCTATCTTCACAGCGTCCTGGGGCAAAAGCTGAAGGCCGATCTCCCTTGTGACCCCTTTTGCCTCAGCTATTCCTGTGGGATAATTTATTTCAACGAGCTGCATCGGGACCCCGACACACATAGAAAACCTCCGCCGGCCTTTAGGTATATTATAGCCTTTTCAAAGGAATAATCTTCAGATTTTTCTTTATATCCAATAAAGTAAAGTCAAGTTTACTTTAAGTTGGAAAAGGCCGGAATTAAGCAAATTACACGAGAGTTTGTTTTGAATATATTCAGCTTGCTGAAACCACAGGAGATTTTTTAGTTTTTTCCTCTACTCCCCATTCTTTCAGCTTCTGCAGGACCCTGTTAACAAGAGGTTCAAATTGTTTCATGATGTCTTCCGACAGCTCCGTCCCTGTTTCCATTGATTTAGGCTGGATCCCTATAAGGCATATTTCAGCAGGCATGATTTCCATCAACCGTGCGGCGAAGAGCATGTCAGGAAGCCCTATCTGGTGTACGGATAATTTTGTGCTTAAGAAGGCGGGTATTTTATCTCCCTCTACCGTATCTACAGTCCCAGGTTCTTGTTTAAAATTTGCAGCGTCGATTATTAAAACTTTATCCCTGTTTTCAAACAGCGGGAGCAGATCGAGGCCTTTTGTGCCCCCGCCTATCAGCTCAAAGGATTCCGGGAATTCATATTCGTCTTTTAATTTATTCACTGCATGAACACCCACGCCGTCATCACTGAGAAGTATATTGCCTATTCCAAAGACCGCTATGTTCATAATGATCCAATTCTCCGTATAAAAAGGTAAAACGGCTGCTGATCCTTATATTACATTAAAAGAAAAGGGAGAGGCTGTCCTCTCCCTTTTCCCTTTTCAATATACAAAAAGTTTTTTCAGAGGAGATATATCAAATATCCGGCTCATTGCCTGTTGAAAATTTGTACCCGCTGAAAATAGACATAAGCAGGCCGTTTTTTTCCCTGCTGTCAGAATACCAGGCCAGATATACGTGCATAAGGGCAAATGCCAGTATCACATACATCACAAGATGGTGATAAAGCCGGATCATCGGCATGGACATTGCTCCTGTAAGCCATCCGCCTAAAATTACCCATATTGCTCCTGAGTGGTTCACAGAGTACATGGCAAAACCCGAGACTATCTCGAAGATAATGAGTAAATACACGATCAGGTAAGTGAATGCCGCAAGCGCATGATGCCCGATTTTGTAGGGAGGCTTCTTGCTTATGAAAGCATAAAATTTAAGGGCGTTCACAAGCTCTGCAAGTTTCTGGGATGAAAAAGGCAGAAGCTCTCTGTAGCAGGCATACTTGTTTCCCACAAAGGCCCAGTAGATCCTGATAATCATGCTCAGCAGAAATGCATAGGCCGCGACAAAGTGAATAAACCTTATCCAGCCCATGATGTACTCTTTTGCGGATACGGCATAGATAAAGGGATTGCCTATGTAGAATCCTGTAAAAGAAAGGGCCAGGATACAGGCCACATTGATCCAATGGGTAAATCTGACAGGGAATTCCCATGCGTAAATTCTTTTCTTGTCATTTGCCATATATGCCCCCTTTCTTATTTCACCCTTATCTTTATTACTTCCTTGCCGTCAGGGTCAACTACATGAACAGCGCATGCCATGCAGGGATCGAATGAATGGATGGTCCTCAGAATCTCAACCGGCTGTTCAATGTTAGCCACAGGTGTCCCAATGAGCGCCTCTTCATACGGGCCTCTCTGGCCGCTTGCGTCTCTGGGAGAGCCGTTCCACGTGCCCGGAACAACACACTGGTAGTTTTCGATCTTCTGGTCCTTTATGTTTATCCAGTGTCCGAGTGCGCCCCTTGGGGCCTCATGAAAACCATAGCCTCTTGCCTCTTTAGGCCATTCTGAAGGGTCCCACTTCTCGCCGGCATGGATCTTGAAATCGCCCTTCTTCATGTTCGCCGCAAGCTGATCGATCCATACCGGGATCTGCTCGGCAGTGACGAGTGTTTCAACGGCCCTTGCCGCAATTCTGCCGAGTGTTGAGAACAATACTGCCGGCCCGACCTTCAGCGTTCCAAGTACAAAATTAACAACTTCCTGCACTCTCTTATGTCCTGAGACATATGCCACGAGCATCCTTGAGAGCGGGCCTACCTCCATTGCCTTGTCATCGTAACGCGGCGCCTTAAGCCATGTGTATTTTGCATCAGTATCGAGATATTCATAAGGCGGTTTCGGGCCTGTGTATTTGTAATTGGTCTCGCCGTCCCATGGGTGCTTTGCCGCATTGTCGCCGCCGGAATATTCGTACCATGAATGTGTCACATATTCTGTGACCTTCATGTGATCAACAGGATGGACCTTTGTGATGTCCTTGTTCAGGATTATGCCGCGCGGCAGCCAGAGGTTTTCGGTATTGCTGGCATTATCATTCGGGAATTCGCCGTAAGAGAGGAAGTTGCCGACGCCCGCGCCATAACCAGCCCAGTCTAAATAGAACGGGGCAACCGCAAGGACATCAGGGATATACACCTTTTCTACGAATTCCTTTGCCTTGGCCGCAAGGCCTGACATGAACGCGATGCTTCCGGCATTGAGCGCGTTCTGGCTGTTCGGGTCCACAGGTATAGACATGCCGCCGACTATATATGTCTGGGCGTGCGGATTCTTTGCACCAAGAAGCGCCTGCATCTTAATGACGTCTCTCTGCCAGTCAAGGGCCTCAAGGTAGTGGGCCACTGCCATGAGATTTGCCTCTGCAGGAAGCTTATATGCAGGATGCCCCCAATATGCATTGGAGAAAGGACCGAGTTGGCCGTTCTCTACAAAGCCCTTAAGCTTATTCTGAATAGCTTTGAAATAATCCGTGCTTGATTTGGGCCAGTCTGATATAGCCTGCGCGAGCGCTGATGTCTTTGCAGGGTCAGCCTTCAGGGCGCTGACGATGTCCACCCAGTCAAGCGCGTGGAGATGATAAAAATGGATTACGTGGTCCTGAACATACTGGATCCCGCTTATGATGTTTCTTATGATCCTTGCGTTGTCAGGGATTGTGATGCCTAATGCGTTTTCGACCGCTCTCACCGAGGCGGTTGCGTGAACCGTAGTTCAAACCCCTCATATGCGCTGTGTAAACGCCCATGCATCTCTCGGATCCCTGCCCTTCAGGATGATCTCAATGCCCCTGAACATAGTGCTTGCGCTCCAGGCGTCAACCACTTTTCCGTTCTCGACCTTTGCCTCGATCCTGAGATGACCTTCAATTCTTGTTATCGGGTCAATCACTAATTTAGCCAATGCAAATCACCTCCTCATTAATTTTTATTGCCACTGACTCTCAACCACTTTTTTTAAGTCTGTGTGAGTCTGTGGCTAATAATTTATTTCTCTTCTTCTTTCTTGGACGAAACGGCCCTTCCGATCCCATGCACCAAAATACCTGCCGCTGTTGCCGCGGCAAGTCCAGCTCCGATCTTGTCTGCTGTGCTTTCTATGCCGAAGCCGGGTACATTCGGCAATCTCTTGTAGAACGGACTCATCGTATCCCAGAAATTAGGCTCAGAACATCCTATACAGCCGTGTCCTGCCTGAACAGGCCAGCTTGTGCCTTCGTTATATTTAATAGTTGGACAGTTGTGGAAAGACTCCGGCCCCTTGCAGCCCATTTCATAAAGGCACCATCCCTGTCTGTGGCCTTCATCTCCCCACTGCCTGACGAATTGACCGGCGTCAAAGTGCGCCCTTCTTTCGCAATTGTCATGAATTCTCTTACCGTATGCAAAATACGGCCTGCCGAATTTGTCAACATTCGGCAGTGCCCCGAAGGTGAGATAATGCACGATACATGCGGTTATGTTCTCTGCGTTGACCGGACAGCCTGGCAGATTTATCACCGTAGCATTGGGTACAGCCTCTTTAACGCTGACAGCGCCGGTAGGGTTGGGAAGGGCGGCCGGGATGCCTCCATAAGCAGCGCATGTGCCTACTGCGATCGTGGCCAGGGCATTGCCGCAGACTTCACGCGCAATATCAACCGATGACTTGCCGCCGATGCAGCAGTAAATGCCGTCGTCCTTCATTGGTATTGATCCCTCAACCACTACAAAATATTCCCCTTTGTGGTTCTTGACTACATCCATCAAAGATTTTTCCGCCTGTTTCCCTGCCGCCGCCATTATAGTTTCATGGTATTCTACGGCCAACACATCAAGGACAATATTAGCAGCGGTAGGGTTCGTTGCCCGTAAGAATGCCTCTGTGTCTCCCGCACAGTCCTGAAACGCCAGCCACACAAGATAAGGCTTTTTACCGCTCAGGGCCTCTGCGATCTTTGGGACAAATGATGCAGGCAAGGCCAGCAGCGCTGCCATAGCAGAACAGAATTTCATGAAGTCTCTGCGGGACAGGCCGTTATTGCCGAGAGCCTCCATCGATTCTGCTGCTTCGTACAGCGCATCATCTGATGAAAACTTCATATGCCACCCCCTTATATTAAATTTGATCCAAACACGTCAATAACAATAAGAAATGCGTATGTATAATAACTATCAAATACTTTGGTATAAGTCAAGTTATTTTTTTGTTTGTTTTTTTTATTTGGCAGTACATTAATTAGAGTCTGTTTATAAATTACCATATGTCGCTGGTTACGTCATTCCCGCTTGTCGGGAATCTCTCTGAAAAAAGATTCCGGACAAGCCGGAATGACAGCAAAACCGGAGTTTATAAACAGACTCTAATTAACTATACATATCTATTCATCAATGCTTGATTAAATACGTCTTAAAAATGTATATTATCAAACGCTTTAAAAAATCCAGGAAATTCCGGAGGTGAACTATGTTTGCTGATATTGTTTATGCTATGGGAACAGCGCCGCAGGATGCCGGCGGTGCAGGGCAGGGCGGACCAGGGTCCATGCTCACATCGTTTTTGCCTCTGATATTTATTTTTGTCATATTCTACTTTCTCCTTATACGGCCTCAGTCCAAAAAGGCAAAGGAACACAAGGCCATGCTGGATAATCTCAAAAAAGGTGACAAGATCATCACGACCGGAGGCATCTACGGTCTTGTTGAAGACATAGAATGCGATACGATATCAATCAAGATAGCGGAAAATGTAAAGATAAAGGCAAGCCGCGGCGCAGTGG
>JACQXH010000250.1 GCA_016208845.1 Nitrospirota bacterium
TATCCGACCTGACCTAGTAACCTCTCCGGATCATGGACATCACCCGGCTCAGGGGCAACATTGAAATCACCCAGCCACAGCAGCGGCTGCGCCGGCCTGTAAGTATTATTAAAGTAATCATACAATCTATGGAACG
Source organism: Nitrospirota bacterium (assembly GCA_016208845.1). Classification (GTDB taxonomy): domain Bacteria; phylum Nitrospirota; class Thermodesulfovibrionia; order UBA6902; family BMS3Bbin08; genus JACQXH01. The sequence goes on from JACQXH010000250.1 coordinate 137, forward strand.
AGTCGAGTTTGAAGTTGAACTTTTCCGACATGGGGTCATATCCCTGAGGGATGTAAGTATTCACTATCGGCATACTGTTTACCACAGCCGTAATCATGCGTGTCCCTTCAGATTCGTTGTCATTAAAACCGATCCGTACTTTTTCCATTGGCAGTTTACTGAAAATCGCCACCCCGTTATACGACTTCTCGCCGCGGTATGCGGTTTGATAGCCTATATCCATGAAAGGCTCCCGTGGGAAGTCATCATCAACGGTCTTTGTCTCCTGTACACAAAGGACATCAGGCGATTCCTTTTTCATCCACTCCAGAACGATCTCCAGTCTTGCCCTTATTGAATTTACATTGAAGCTGGCAATTTTCATATTAAGACTATTTTACAAAACATTCTATCACATGTCTTTAAACCAGAAAATGGGCAATAGGCAAGGGGCGATGAGAAGAAGGGCGGGGGGACCCCGCCCCTACATCTGAAGCTGATCGCTGACAGCTTACCGCTGATAGCTGCAGTTATCTGCAAAGAATTGAAAATTATTTTTCCCCTCTTTTTTGGCATGGTACATCGCCATGTCTGCATTCTTTATAAGATCTTCAAAATCCTCTGTATCGTCAGGGAAAAGGCTGGCGCCGATACTTCCTGAAATACATATCTCCTGCCCCTTTAAATTAAAAGGACGGTTTAAAGCCTTGATAATTTTTTGCGCTACTATATTAACATCAACTTTTTTCTCAATATGCGGCAGGACACAGGTAAATTCATCCCCGCCTATACGGGCAACGGTATCAGACTTACGCAGACAGTATTCCAGCCGTTCAGCAACTGCCTGCAGCAGCATGTCTCCCAAGTCATGCCCCAGGTCATCATTCACAAGCTTAAAACCATCCAGATCAATAAACATCAGGGCCACCTTCTCTTCATAACGTTGTGCATGTGATAACGCCTGATTTAATCGATCATAAAAAAGCCTGCGATTAGGCAGATTAGTAAGGGCATCGAAATAGGACAGGCGATTTTCTCTTTCTCTGGACTGATGCCGTTCAATAGCAAAGCGGATGGACCTGCTGATCATGCTGCCGTCTACCTGCCCCTTGATCAAATAATCCTGTGCCCCGTGCTGTAACGCCCTGACGGCAAGTTCTTCATCTCTAATGCCGGTCAATAATATTATAGGCACTTGAGGAGCATGCAGGCGTATCCTGTTAAATGTGTCAAACCCTTTACTGTCCGGCAATGTGAGATCCAGCATAACAACATCATACTGTCCTTCATCAAGATACCTGATCGTCTCATTAAGCTGCCCTGCATGTGTCAGGCCGTAGAGACCTGCGCCGACTTCTGCCATGTTTTCCCTGAATAACCTCGCATCTCTGGGATTATCTTCGACCAGCAGAATCTCGATAGGCTTACTGACTGTCTGCGTGCTCATCTTCTCCTGTTCCAAACCGGCTCTGACTGCCATCTTTTTCCTCTATTCGCCAAATTATAAAATTTATATTTATTCCCATAGTCAAGCAAATTAAATGCCACCTTGAAACTAATTGATTTCAATGAATTTATAAAATTGGTACCAGGCAGAATTGTCACTAACATGACACTCGCTTGTAAATTTATTTATCGGTAATGCTACCCGAGATTATGACCTTCTGCTCTTTTTGTTCTTCTCCTTGCAAATCACTGCCCTTGTTCATTATGATATTTCTAAATTTATTTACATCCTTAAGCTTGGATAAATCAATATGCCGCTGTATCGAATCAAACTTCTCAATAACATTGCTAAAGAAGGAATTGAACTTCTAGGGGCTGATTACTCGGTGAATGCTGATGAACTAGATCCGGACGGGATTCTGGTGCGGAGTTCCACGGTCAACACCGATGAATATCCGTCTCTTCTGGCTGTTGCCCGGGCCGGCGCTGGAGTCAATAATATCACGGTAGAGAAGGCGACAGAGAAAGGGATCTGCGTTTTCAATACTCCGGGGGCCAATGCAAATGCAGTGGCTGAGCTGGTCTTTATCATGCTGGGGATCAGCGCCCGTAATATTCATCTGGCAATAAACTTCTGCCGGGGTCTGGCCGGGTCAAGCGATAAAGAACTTACCAAACAGATCGAGTCCCAAAAGTCCGCCTTCCGTGGTTTCGAACTGGCCGGTAAAACACTGGGCGTCCTGGGGCTTGGCAAAATAGGGATACGTGTTGCAAACAGCGGGATAGACCGTCAGATGCAGGTGATTGGATTTGATCCTTTCCCGGCCCTTGAAAATATTCATAATCTCTACCCTGAGGTCCGTCTTGCCAGGAGCTGGCGCGAGGTAGTGGAGCATGCCGACATCTTGTCCCTGCATATGCCTTTAAGCGATAAGACCCGGAATTTCATAAATGCCGACATCCTGAAGCGACTACCGCAAGGCGCTATACTTGTAAATTACGCGCGTGGGCCGCTGATTGATGAAGCAGCCGTTCTTGCTGCCCTGGACAGCGGGCGCATGGCCGGTTATATCACTGATTTTCCTATGGCCTCGATGCTTCTACACCCAAAAGTCATTGCATCGCCCCATCTCGGGGCCAGCACCGAAGAGTCCGAAGAACACTGCGCATGTATGGCAGTGCAGGAGCTCAGGGCCTATCTTGAATACGGTACGGTCAGCCATAGTGTTAATTTTCCTACAGTCGAATCAATACCCTCAGACAATGTTCATACACGCCTGATCATGATCAACCGGGACGTACCGGGCATGATCGGTTTTGCCTCCCAGAAAATCGGCGGCCACGGCATCAACATATCCAGTTATTTGAATGAGAGCAACGGCGCTGTCGGTTATAATATTATCGATCTGGAATCGCCGGTCCCTGATGATGTGGTCAAAGAAATAGCAGCCCATAAAGATGTTATCCGTACCCGCACCATTGTCTTTGCACGCTGACCAAATAATGCGGATGTTGGAAAATTATTTGTTTTTCGATACCGTAAACGCATTTTCAATCAAGGTTAGGATGCGTATTTTATTCAAAGCCGTCTGCATAATACAATAATAAGTTTATCGAGTTAAACAAATTATTTTTCAATGTCTGCATTATTTTAAAAGCATCTTCCAGTTTAACATCGCCTCATTCCTCTATCTCCCACTTCTCATATGTATATTCCGGCAGTTCCTGTATGAATAGAGACGGACGTTTAATGATCGCTCCGTCATACCAGCGGCTGTCCATTATAGGATAACAGAGATAAAGCTCATCCTTTGCCCTTGTGATTGCAACGTAAAAAACCCTTCTCTCCTCTTCTTCCTTTTCCGGTTCCCCCATAGATTTTGCGGAAGGGAAGCTCCCATCTGTCAATCCGATGATAAATACCCTTGACCACTCCAGGCCCTTTGCCCTGTGGATGGAAGACAGGACGATTGCTTCACCCTCTTCATCCGGCTCAGCAATGTCTTCAGCCTGTACATTTGTCAGGAGCGCCAGGTCGCTTAAGAAGTCCCTTGCGGATTTAAAATTATTGGAATAATTCGAGAGCTGTTCTATGTCCTCTTTTCTTTCCGCGTAATTTTCATAGCTGCGTTTCAGGTAATCGTCATAGCCGTTGACAAGGAGCTGCCTTATCGTTTCCGAAGGATTGCTCATGACTCTTTCTTCTTCCAGACCGGACACATTATTTTTAAATGCGGACCAGCTTTCCCGGCCTCTTTTGGGAAGGACCTTAACAATGCTTTCTGACGCTATTGTTTCCAAGGGGTGTTCAGATGTCCTGACCTGCTCCCATATCTTATGCGCGGTCACACTGCCGATGCCGGGGGTCAGCTTTAATATCCTTGTCCATGATATCTCGTCCATGGGATTAAGAACAGCGCGGAGGTAAGAGATTATGTCCTTAATGTGGGCCTGCTCAAAAAACCTCAGCCCCGACCTTATTTCATAGGGGATTCTCCTCCTTGTCAGCTCCATCTGCAAATCCATCGACTGGTAATGCGATCTGTAGAGAACGGCAATCTCCTTCATCGGAACTCCCTCATCCACGAGGTCCAGTATCCTTTGCGCGACAAACTCCGCCTGCTGTCCCGTGTTTTGCAGAGGGACAAGCGCGGGTATCGGGCCTTTTCTGTTAAGAGAGTTAAGGACTTTAGGAAACTGCCTGCTGTTGAAGGCTATGCTTTCATTGGCAAGGCCCAGAATTTCATCGGTGCTGCGGTAGTTAGTGGTAAGTTTGAAAATCTTCGTCTCAGGGTATCTGTCAGGAAACTCTATAATATTGTCAAAGCATGCCCCCCTGAAAGAGTAAATCGCCTGCGAGTCATCTCCAACCACCATAAGATTTTTATGCCCTGACGCCATCAGGTCCACTATCTCCGCCTGTATCTTGTTGGTGTCCTGATACTCGTCAACAAGGACATGGAGAA
>JACQXH010000251.1 GCA_016208845.1 Nitrospirota bacterium
AGCTGAATGCCAGATTTATATAGATCGAACTGCTCCCCGGGTCAAGGGTTTTTGCATACTCTAAAAGCTCAACAGCATCATTGTAATTCTGCTCCTCGTTCAGGACAAAAGCCAGGTTAGATAAATAGACAGAACACGAAGGACTTAGGGAAGACGCATTGGCAAAACCCCACTTTGCGATATCTGGCAATCCACTGAAAACTGCCTCTATGCCTGTAGTAAAATAGGCCCCGGCATGGTCAACGATCTCTGCATGTAGCACCCTGGCATTTTCTTTATTTGGAAATATGATCCCATCACAGGACCCCCTATCTTTCGGTAACGGTGTTTTATCAGGAGGATATTGCAGATTAAATCTTTCTTTTAATAGCTGAAACTTTTCAGCACCGTGATGGGAGATTATTTGTTTCTCTGCATCGTTCTTCGCTTTCTGAATAACGGACAGCACATTACCAAGGGTATTATCATCAGCATTTACTCGCTCCGCAGTAAAAGAAAAGATGATAAGGAGGCAGATGATAATTATCAGGGAGGATAAACGTATCTTTGAATAGAAACTATCAGCCTTTGGTCGTTGTTTCGGCATAAGATTTCAAGGTAATACAACGGCGTCAGGCCTGCATATTTAAGCGCAGAAGTGCTTAGATTTACGTCTGTGGCATTGCCCCTGACAGTGGTAACACCTATAATGCGTGAGGTCCTTGCATCAACTATTTTTATATCTATCTCCACCTGCGACTGCTTTGCGCCTCCGGCAATAGTTACAACCCCTTTTTGATCGGGTTCAAAGGTTGTAACCGTTCCATAGATCAAAACCTCTGCCCCTTCTACCTCGCCGGTCGGCACTGCAGTTTCAGGGCTTATTACCCCTGTTTCACCAAGCTGCTGCTTTGTTATCACATCTCTGAGCTCGCCTCTCTCAAGCACAATGAACCTGTTAGTGCGGAAAAGCGCAGACGTCAGCATTGCGCCCATGCCCCTTCCTACCTCATATTGCGAGCGATTGTCAAAATCCATAACAGCGATCCTCAATTTGTTACCGACAGCAGGTTCGGTCCGCGCCTCTTCTATCGTAGGACCACCCGGAGAGACTATTTCTGCGGTAGGCGCACAGCCCATAATGCTTGACAATAAACATATCGCTGATAGAATTTTCAAAATCTTCACCATAGATCTCTCATTTAGCCTTTCCTGATCAGTCAGATCAAAATAAATAATTTACTCATGTGTCGCAGTGCCGTCCACAGTCGTAGCCGCCACTATTCGCGAAGTCTTGGGGTCCACAAGCCGCATCTCCATACCGACCTTCGCGTTCTTCCATGAGACCTCGGCGCTTTTTGCAGCGGTTGTATAGGGCGTATCAATAAAAGGAAGCATTGCCACTGCGTCTGAAAACACCCCCCCCAAACCTCCGCCTGACTCTTCTGCTTCTAATGTATTTAAAGAACCCAGGAGAAGGAGCTCTGCTCCCTCGATCTCTCCTGCAGGAATTTTTGTTTTGATATTTGCCTTACTGCTTTGAGAAAATTCCTGCTCCCAGTTTATTTTATCTATATTCTGGCGTTCGAGGACAATAAATTTACCGGAATTAAAAAACGCGTTTGTCATCATGTCCCTTAACCCGCCGGCGACAGGGTCGCTAATATCCGCTGTATAAGGGGAGGAAGAGCTTGCTTCGAACACAGGCACTTCAGGCGGAGGGCCTGCCTTTTTTTCGCCAAGCTGATTTACCTTTGTCTGCCACTTCGTCAATTCAGTATAGTAAGGGATCATTTTCTTTTGATATTCCATCATATCCCTTGTTAAGCGTTGGCCTTCAGCCTGCATTTTTATAGCCGCGCGCCGCATCTGATCGTTCGAGTCGCCCGTATTATTTATGAATTGTGCCACGACGATTCTTGCCTTGGGGCCCTTTGCAGGTTCTGATTGCGCCTCTGAAACAGTCGGGCTGCCGCTTTCACGGACAGACCCTGAAGCACATCCAATAATAAAAAAAAGAGCCGCAAGCAATACAACAAACCTTGAATGAGATAAAAATAACATTTTTGCCTCCTCACATTTAAGATAATATATTTCTTTCTGCGGATCAGAAACGAAACATATCATTGCCCTTTTGATAACTTAAGAGAATCAATGCCTGATACTGCCTTTCTTTTTTTTAACATATCAAAAGATTATAGTCAATTCTTTTTTTGGTATAATCATGAAAGATTATATAAAGGGACCCCAAGTCATCGAAATGATGGGGGCGTTATATCTATCCTGATCTGAGCTTGTTTCATTTGTTCTTGATGCATTCATTTTATTTTTCTCTCTTTATCTTTCTCCCTCTTTTCTGTTTTCAGGATAATTTGCATTTCTTGCGTTAATGGACGGGGCAGGCGGGAGAATCTTGCAGAAGATCTTTTACCACGGATTAACATGGAAACAGAACGAAGTTAACCCGTAAAATGCATTTAAAGAAACCACAGAGCGCACAGAGGCATGGAGAAAATAAAAAATGAGAAGTGAGAAATGAGAAATAATAGACGAGTGATTCTCTGTTTCCAATTTCTTATTTCCTATTTCCCATTTAGTTCTCTGAGTCCTCTGTGGTTTACCCGCCTCATAGCCTAAGGCTATCAAGTGGCGGCGCCTAAGTTTGCCCGCTGTGGCGGGGCGACCAGGGTTAATTGCATTATTTGGATTGATAAGAACTGCTTGCAAAATACAAAGAAAATCGAAAACGATACGGTGCAGACAGTAATGCGCGTTTTACAGCTCTGGGGAACTAATTCTGAAATACTAAGGCTTAGACGTGCGTGGCTATGCTCTGAACAGACTCAAGAGGAATTGAGTCTGACATGAATTCCCATGAATCAGAAGACATGAGTATCTCTTTTATAAATTTAATATTGATGGAGTGTCCCGGCTTTTTAGCTATTATGTGTCCGTAGATCGGATACCCCAGCAATGATATATCTCCTATGGTATCCAGGATCTTGTGCCTCACAAACTCATCCTTGAACCGCAGCTTCTCTTTATTGAGCACGCCGTTGTCCCCAACCACGATCGCATTTTCAAGCGAGCCGCCTTTGGCCAGACCTTTGGACCTCAGAGTTCTTACATCCCTTAAAAAGCCGAAGGTCCTGGCAGAAGCTATCTCTTTTATGAAATTCGTGCCGGTTATGTCAAGGCTCAGTTTCTGCTCGTCAAACAGGGGGTGGTGATAGTTGACTGTGCATGATATCCTTGTGCCTTCATAAGGAATGACCGCCATCTGGCACGGCCCTTCTGAAAACAATATTGGCTTTATGATCCTTATGCATGTGAGCCTCTTGGCCTGCTTTGCTATGCCTGCCTCAAGTATTTTTTGCGCAAAATAATATGAGCTGCCGTCCATGATCGGGACCTCAGGCCCATCAAGCTCTACATAAATATTATCTATTGAAAGTCCTGATAAGGCAGACAGAATATGCTCTACCGTCCCTATCCTGATACCGTCAATTGCGAGATTGGTAGCAAAGGTAGTATCAGCGACATAATTGACTCCTGCCTTTATCTCCATACGTCCCCTGT
>JACQXH010000252.1 GCA_016208845.1 Nitrospirota bacterium
GATACCCTGATAAAAAATATTTTATTCGGCATTCACGGATGTCTTCCAAAGGATTCGTCATCTGAAGACATGATCAAGGCGATCAGGACAGTATACAGTGAGGAAATATGGATAAGCAGGGGGCTTATTTCCAGATTTATAACCGAATACTCACGGTCCGTAAAAAGTCATGAAAAACTTACTTCCAGAGAAAGTGATATTACACATCTGATAGTCCGGGGGCTCAGTAACAAAGAGATCGCTGACAGGCTCTTAATAAGTGAGAAGACCGTAAAAAGCCACATTACGAGGGTATTTATAAAAATGGGAGTAGACAGCCGTGTCAAGCTTACCATTAAAATGTTTCCAAATAATCATTGAAAAAACAGAAATTAGAAGAATACCGGCTGCCCGTTGCGAGTCCCGGAATCGAACGGAAAGGCTTCAATGGCATTGCCTGAAGTAGAAGGCGCTTCTGAAGGGAATTGACCATGTATGACCGGGCCAAAAGTGTGGGCAGAATGTATTACCAGAAATCCGGCAGCTGGTATCTTTGCACGGGATCATTAATCTCATCAAATAACCACTTCCTCAGCAACGAGCATTGCGTAAACAGCCAGGCAATTACCGACGAGCTGATTGGAAGTTTCTGCGAGGTCTTAAGACTAAAGTCTAATTGACAGTGCTTTCTAAAAGATGTATATAAAGCAATATATAATGGTTCCTATTTAATTTCATCATCGAGAATAAAGCTGTGTAAATTGCCATATGTGTTGATGTGAATGCAAGTTGATTATGTGTCATAAAAAGATGACACAAAACCGGAAAGGAGGTGAAAGTATAGTTGTCTCATAGTAACCAGGATTTAAACAGATAGAAGAGATATGGATAGATATCCGGCCGATCTCTATTAATTCTGAACTCTATCGCATCTGACTGAAAAAAAATTAAAAAAGGAGAGAAAGATGAAAAAGCTAAGTTTATTGGCTGTTGTTGCCGTTTTGGCAGGATTATTTTCAATTGTCGCGCCGGCTGTTGCTGATGCGCAAGAATTTTGTATGCAAGGGGTGTATTTGTACAGGATCAGTTATGAGCAGAATGGAAATACGTATGACGTCCATGGTGATTTAATTAATTCTGCTGATACGGGTCTTGCGGGGTCGGCCTGGGTGAATAGCAGCGGCCATATCATTATTGCTTTCAGCGAATCGTTCCCCTGGGGGACCGGATGGTATATCCACCCGATCGGCACAACCGTAATCGATTACACCGCAGGGACGTATGATACAACATACCATGGTGATAATACGACGACTGTCAATAATTTTATAGGAGCTGCCAGCGTAGTTGCGTGCCCGCCTTATCCACCGCAGGAAACTTTAACCGGCGGACCGAACAATAGATAAAATTATGTCCGGTACCTGAGCTTTTTGAGAGAATTATAGAGTTTAGGTATCATTATCTCAAAGATAGGGTGCTCTGTTAAGGAGCATCCTGTCCTTTTCTTGCCTTGCCTTGCCTTGCCTTGCACCAATTTATAATTGGTTGATTTACACACAACTGTCATCAATATTTTTATTATGAAAGATAGTATATTGCAATTTGCGTCTCTCATTCTATTCCTCTTGATGCTGGTTGCTGCGTCCTTCAGCCATGCAGGAGTAGAAGAAGATATCCGGGAACTTCAAAAGGACGTTTCTGAACTTAAGAAGGAACTCAGGACAATGAAGGAATTCCTTCATTCCAAACCGCAGTCCCTGCCATCAGTAAATCCGGTTTCTGCCGAGGCCGTCATAGAGATTGATATTGATATTGATAAGGACTTTGTATTAGGAAACACTGAAGCCCCGCTTATCCTGATCGAATTTTCCGATTATCAATGCCCTTTCTTCTGTGACAGATTTTTTAAGGATGTTCTTCCCGGTATTGAGAAGGAATATATCACTACCGGGAAAGTGCGTTATACCTTTAAATACTTTTCTCTCCGCAGCCATACGGATGTCCCGAAGGTGGCCGGGGCGGCCCTGTGTGCCGGGGACCAGGGAAATTATTGGGAGATGCATAATCTTCTTTTCATGAAGCGGACAGACTTGAAGCCGGAGGACTTGAAGGAATATGCTGTGAAGCTTGGTCTGAAGCCTGATGACTTTAGTAAGTGTCTTGATGAGGGAAAGTATACAGTAGTAGTGAAAAAAGATATGGAGGCAATTCAGAAGGCCGGGATAAAGGGAATTCCCGGTTATATAATTGGAAGGACTGCCAGGGATGGGAAGATCAAGGGAAAGTTTATCCATGGAGTCCAGTCTTATGAAGTTTTCAGGTCGTCTATTGAAGAGTTACTAAGAAGAGATCCGAATCAGTAATTATGATCTTTTAAGCCCGTTGTTGTCCCCCTTCATCCCCTTTACCAAACAGGGAGATTTGCAAGGAGAACTTATTATTCTGTCTGCAAAACGGGGTATTCAGTTTCATTTTCATAAAATAAATTGCCGGGCAATTTATTTTAGATGGGGTAAAGAAAATAAAAAAATGGGAGAGAGTATGGACAAGAGTGCATTTAGTGGAAGAGCGTTATTGAGGAGCAGAGGAGTTATTAAGAGACTTTTTTCCCTGATGGCATTGGTTTGTCTGATATTGAGCATGAATGTACAAAATACTTCTGCTGCAAACGGCGTGTGGACGAATATTGGCCCGGACGGCGGAGATGTCAGGGCCCTTGCGATAGATCCGGTCAACACGAGCACAATTTACGCTGGAACATATGGCGGGGTATATAAAAGCACGGATGGGGGC
>JACQXH010000237.1 GCA_016208845.1 Nitrospirota bacterium
AAAAAGGCATTAAGAATGTTTTTGTCAGCAACGGTTATACAGGAGCAGAGGCTGTAAGTGCTATCGCTCCTTTTCTTGATGCAAATAACATAGACCTTAAGGGAGACAATGAATTTTATAAAAAGATGTGCGGCGCGAGGCTTCAGCCTGTTCTGGACACGATAAAGCTGATGAAAGAACTTGGGGTATGGGTTGAGATCACAACGCTGATCATTCCTTCATATAATGATTCAGAAGAGGTCCTCAGGGGAATTGCAGAATTCATAATATCTGTTGATCCTGCAATTCCCTGGCATGTGACCCAATTTTATCCGACTTACAGAATATTGGATAAGCCGAGGACCCCGATCGCTGTTCTTCGCAGGGCGAGGGAAATAGGCTTTAAGGCCGGACTTAAATATGTTTATGAGGGCAATGTTCCCGGCGAGGGCGGGGAAAATACTTACTGCCCTAATTGCAGGGAACTGCTTATTGAGCGTTTGGGCTACATTATAAAAAAGAATATGATAATGGATTCAAGATGCATTAAATGCGGGAGCGTTATAGATGGGGTCTTCTGATGCATAATTCTGAAAAACTTCCATATAAACGTCATTCCCGCTTGTCGGGAATCCCTCTTTTTTACTAATAAAGGAAAGATTCCGGACAAGCCGGAATGACAACTCTTTGATATTTAATTGTTGTTTTGCCGGACACTATTGTCGGCAAATGCTTTTTTTGAAGATAATGGTATCATATCCCGTATGACTATCCGTGAGCAGACAGAAGAGATAGAGAGGAAGATCCTGCATCCGAAGGCCTGTCTCAGCTGTGATAGCAGGGGCAGGCTCAAACCTGAAAAAGAAGGCGAGATCAGGACCTGTTTTCAAAGGGACAGGGACAGGATCATTCACTCAAAGGCCTTCAGAAGATTGAAGCACAAAACACAGGTATTTCTTGCTCCCAGGGGAGATCATTACAGGACCAGGCTCACGCATACGCTTGAGGTTTCGCAGATCGCAAGGACGATCGCAAGGGCTCTCAGGCTGAATGAAGACCTTACAGAGGCGATCGCGCTCGGGCATGACCTGGGTCACACGCCATTTGGTCATGCGGGCGAAGATGTACTGCGTGAAATATATGCTGAAGGGTTTGAGCACTATGAACAGAGTTTGCGCGTTGTGGACATCCTCGAGAGGAATGGACAGGGACTTAATCTTACATATGAAGTAAGAGACGGAATCCTGAAACATTCCAAGGGCAAGGGCAAGATCTTTTCAGATCCCGGAGAGATATCAACTCTGGAAGGAGAGGCTGTACGGATCTCTGATATTATCGCGTATGTGAACCATGACCTGGACGATGCCATGCGCGCCGGAGTACTTAAGAAGACGAGCCTGCCGCAAGAGTCCTTGAAGATCGGGGACACGCAGTCCAGAAGGATCGACACAATGGTAAAGGACGTTATTTATACTTCTCAGGCAGGCGGGCTTAAAGAAATAAAGATGAGCAGGGACATAAAGAGAATTACCTATGCCCTGAGGGAATTCCTCTTTGCAAATATTTATGAAAGTGAAACGACAAAGAGAGAATTTCAAAAAGCAAAAAAGATCATTCACGATCTGTATGATTATTATATAAAACATACTGATGAAGTTTTTAAAGAAATACCGAAAGAGACGATCGGCAAGAAGGAAAGAATTGTCTGCGACTTCATTGCAGGCATGACCGACAGGTTTGCGCTTGCAATGTATGAGAAATTGTTTCTCCCCCAGCCGTGGACGGTGTTTTGAGCGGGCTTTCAGATCAGCCCAAATAATGAAATTCACCACAGACCTGCCTGCCGGCAGGCAGGGGACACAGAGAACTAAATTGGAAATAGAGAATCTCTTGTCTGTTATTTCTCATTTCTCACTTCCCGTTTTTTATTTTCCTGCGTGTCTCTGTGAACTCTGTGGTTTCTTGAAAAGAATTTTCAGTATTAAACTGTTTCTTCTTGACAAGGGGCGTAAATCCTCTTATAATTTAACAAAAATAACTTGCACGCAAATAAATTAAAAAATATATACTTTGCTTAAAAACAGGAGGAAATTATTATGACCAAAGCTGATTTGGCAGACAAGGTTTATGAAAAGGTGGGGCTTTCAAGGAAGGAAGCAGTGGATATGATAGAGACACTTTTCGAATCAATGAAAAGCATTCTGTCAGAAGGGGAGTCGATCAAGATCACGGGATTCGGGACTTTTCTGGTAAGGAAAAAAGGATCGCGCAGGGGAAGAAATCCAAAGACAGGCGTTGAGATCGAGATCACCCAGAGAAAAGTAATAACATTTAAACCGAGTCTGCAATTCAAGGCCATCGTCGAAAAGGTTTAGTTCAAGTTATGCGGTCTGAGCCTCAGAGAAAAAATATTCCTGAGAAACTTTTTTATAAAATAGGAGAAGTGAGCAGCATCGCAGAGGTTGAGTCCTATGTCCTGCGCTATTGGGAGACAGAATTTCCATTCCTGAAACCGAAAAAAAACAGGGCCGGACAACGCGTATATACCAGAAAGAACCTCGATCTCATACTGCAGGTAAAGAATCTCCTGTATAAGGATAAATATACTATCGCAGGGGTCAGAAAAAAGTTTACGGAAAATTCGAGGGAGAAAACAGTCTCTGCCGAGGCCCTTACGAATGTTAAGAAAAGACTTAAAGATATATTGAAGCTTTTGAGATAAAGTAGATTTGTTTTTTTCTGTCGAATAGAATCCTTAGGGCATCTTATTCTTCCGGAACAACTATTAATGCTCTCATAATTCGGGGCGTAGCGCAGCCTGGTAGCGCACTCGCTTGGGGTGCGAGTGGTCGCCCGTTCAAATCGGGTCGCCCCGACCATTTTTCTGCAAAAAGCTGCACGCTATTGGCAAAATAAATTCATAATTATTACACCCTGTGGTCTGGCCGAAAGCCCCTACTGTTGGCTGCCACAGGGTTCTTCACATTTCAGAAACAGGAATACCTTGCTGCATACAAATTTCAGGATAATATTATAGTGGTTTATCCTATAAAAAGCAGTTGGCCACTGACTTACACAGACTAAAAGAAATAAATTGATAAGTTATGTATGTTTCATGCTTCACCTGAAAGGTGATAAAAGAATTTATGGCAACTTACTTATTTATCTGTCATAGTCTGTGTAAGTCAGTGGCTAAATGCCGTTTTTAGGTTTATATGTTAGGCGCTCATGAAAACTTTTAACTCTTGACATTATTGTCCTGACGAAATAAACTTTTATTATGTGTTACGGGCCGGGTTCGCCGCGACCGTGGACACGTGAAGACGAGAACTGTTTATTATCATACTTTATATTCTGAAAGACGAGTTCTTGTAAGCCGCAGCAGGCTAAAGCAAAGAAGGAGAAAACGTGATGCCTACAATTTCAATGTTTTACGGGATTCTTATCAGGATGTTCTTTCGAGATACCGAGAAACATCACGTGCCGCATATACATGCTGATTACCAGGGGAAAGTTGCAGTGTACTCAATTCTTGACGGTACGCTTCTGGCTGGTGAACTGCCACAGAACAAACATAAGCTGGTCGTCGCGTGGATAGAAATTCATCAAGAAGATTTGCTTGCCGACTGGAAGCTGGCTGCAAGCGGCAAGCAACCCTTTCCGATCAAAGGACTTGACCAATGAGAATAGCAAAAATCTCCCCACAACCCAATTGGGTGTTGTCCATCGTTGCAGACGATGGGCGCATTGGCAATTTTGATGTAAGTCCCTATTTGAAGTATGAGGCGTTTAAAGCCCTTCAAGATCACTCCGAATTTCTGAAGGTTTTCAATGGCGGATACTTTATCGAATGGGATTGTGGCGCTGATTTATCAGCCGACACCATTGAGTCTCGATGGCGGGTAGTTGGGGAAGCAACTCCGCAGAGAACTACCTAATAAATTGCTCGTCGCGCCAAGGTAAATTGGGAACAGGAGCAATCCTGCGAAATTTGGGATTCTTTACGGGCCGTTGCCAATTTAACCAACTTAAGACGTGACAGAGGCCAATGATTTCAACTAATCGTTCCAGCGGCCACGCCGCTGAACTCATTGATTAGATTACGAAAGACAAAGAATGGGGAAAATAGTCATATGCGGAAATTGTTTTGAGTGCAATCGCTGTAAATTCCATTTAGTGTTGACAATTTAACTATTCAATGGTTAAATTGTATCTATGATTAAGAGACATATTTCTTCGGACATAATTGATTCTCTGCAAAATTTTCCGGTCGTCCTCCTCACCGGAGCGCGGCAGGTAGGGAAATCTACACTGGCGCAGGAACTGGCAAAGACTGAATGGGATGCCCGGTATATTACGCTCGACAACCGTATCGCTCTGGATGCGGCCTTAAGTGATCCTGACGGTTTTATAAAAGGGACGCCTGTTCCTGTGATAATAGACGAGGTGCAGAGGGCGCCTGATCTTATGCGCGCCATAAAATTGGCTGTGGACAGAGACCGCAGGGATGGGCAATATTTGCTCACCGGCTCTGCAAACCTCATGACCATCACAAAGGTCTCCGAGACTCTTGCAGGAAGAATTGCCCTTCACGAATTGCAGCCATTTACATGGTCGGAGATAAGCGGCAAGAAGCCCCGCAGTTTGATAAAGGATATTTTCAAAGGAAACGATACAAAAACGCTGTTAAGACAATGGAAAAGGCAATCTATTCCAGACAGACGGGAAGAGATCAAAGGGCGGATTATCGCAGGCGGCTATCCCACGCCTTCAATGATGTCTTCCATAAAGGCCAGAAGGCGTTGGTTTGATTCATACAGACAGACATATATTGAAAGAGATATAAGAGACATTGCAGCTATAGAGCATCTGCCTGAATTCAAGAGGCTATTGAATCTCCTTGCATTCAGGACCGGGCAGATTGTCAACTTTTCGGAAATATCGAGGGAACTCGGACTTCCTTTTACGACGATCAGGAGATACATCGCCATTCTTGAGACGACATACCAGATATTCTTTGTAAGGCCGTATTTCGCAAATATAGGTAAGAGACTTATAAAGATGCCTAAGGTATATTTAGGAGATACCGGCATGGCCTGTCACCTTTCCGCGGCTGACGACTGGGAGACCCTTGAGAGGCAGGGGAAGGCGGGGAATGTGGTGGAGACATGGGCGGCCTCGGAACTGAGGAAGCTGATATCTTTCGGAGATATCAGATGTCAGTTATTTTACTGGCGTACTTATGCAGGCAGAGAGGTTGACTTCTTAATTGAGCATGGGGAAAGGATAGTGGCGATAGAGGTTAAATGGACACAGAATCTTGCAGAATCTGACATTTCGGGTTTGAAGGATTGCGCAAGGGATTTGAAGGGCAGACATCTGATGTCGGTTCTCCTTTATTCAGGGACAGAAATTATTCCCATTGACCGACAGACCCTTGCAGTGCCGTTTGGTTTTTTCTTTGGTATAGATTTTTGAGGCATTTGGTATAATTCATTAGTATCTTTTAAAGAAAATATCATGAAAAACATTGCTTCACAGATTAGGCTTGAAGAGGAAAAAAATCTCCTCTCCTTCATGGAAGACAGTATCAACGCCAATATCATACACAAACTTCTTGCGATAAGAGATAAAAACAAGTAATAGAGCAGGCAAAAAAAGCTGTTGAATTAATCACCGCAAAAGGCACATCAAAAGAAATTTTGCCGGATGAGCCATCTTTTTTTGTTTCAGTTAAAAAGGGAAATGGTTGTATCGCTAAAATTACACATAAAGGTAAAGAATATTATCTTTGCCAGGTGTTTTAAGAAAGATAGCCCAAATATCATGGCAATAGCCGAACCTGAATGAAGTTTTGGGAAGAGAGGTTAATAATATGACGCATATCAATATCGAAATAAAGGCAAAGTGCTCAGACCAAGAGGATATAAGGACAATCCTGAAATCTGAAGGAGCAGTTTATATAGGAACTGATCACCAGCTTGATACTTATTTCAATGTCAGGAAGGGAAGGTTAAAACTAAGGGAGGGGAACATTGAAAATAACCTCATTTATTATAAGCGTGATGACATAGAAGGTCCTAAAAAATCAAAGGTTATTTTATACGAGGTAAGGCCGGATCCTGCACTTAAAGAAATACTGTCAAAAGTATTGGGTGTGCTTGTTGTAGTGGATAAAAAAAGGGAAATATATTTTATCGACAATGTTAAATTCCACATTGATACAGTCGAAAATTTGGGTGATTTTGTTGAGATTGAAGCCATTGATGAAGAGGGCAATATAGGCGGAAGAAAGTTAAGAGAGCAGTGTAAATTCTATCGTGAGCTATTGGGAATTCAGCGGAAAGATTTAATATCTGTTTCTTATAGTGATTTGTTATTAAAAAGACAATAAAAAAGGAGACAACAATGGCTGATAGATTAGTAATTGAAGAAGGAAAAGGGGATAAAATATACAAGCTCATAACTATAATGTTTCCATCCGGGAATAACGGAATAAAAATAATTTCTAAAGAAGATTTTAATGAAACAATACATTGTTGTATGCATTCCGGCACTTTTCGTCCTAAAACCGGGGAATTCACAAATATGGAAATCGTATATAAAAGCCCTGATGAGGGATTAACAAAGGAAGATTTCGAGGGTTTTTCCCAAGTGCTTCTTTCTAAAGCTCCAGAAGAAACAGAAGTTATTGTTGAAGACTTATCGAAATATAAGACGCTAAAAGAACAGCTTAGAATAGGGATGCACGAGAAATTCATGAAGGTAATACCATAAGATGCGTAATAAGAACTTTTCAATGAAATCACAATGGTGTTTTATCGAGGAGAAATTTTGAATATGAGGCGTCACTCAAATCCATGTCTTGGACGAGCCTGGAGGAGGGAAGGTGAAGTTGAAGTTGCTTATATTTTGTTACATTTATACTTAATAATAGGTTAAAATTTGAGCTTCTTGCAAAAGTCTGAAAAAGTCTCTTCTGTCATTCTGAGCTTGTCGAAGAATTACAGTAAATCAAATAGTTAGAGACCCTTCGACAGGCTCAGGGTGACAATTTAGGACTTTTGCAAGAGGCTCATTTATTATATTTTAAACGTCATTACCGCTTGTCGGATCGTTGCTGCCGGATAAGCCAACAGTAGGTCGGACAGAAGTAGGTGCTTTAAGCAACGGAGCCGCCGCAATGACAACCAGTTAATATTTAATCTTTTTTTAACCGGACACTACTGATAAAATATCCTAAATATTTCCTGCTTCTGATACAATATTATCGTATGCCAAGCATTCTTGTTACGAACGACGACGGCATTGGTTCGCAGGGTCTGAAGATACTCTCGAAAACCCTGCGGTCTGCCGGAGATGTTTATGTCGTTGCTCCGGAGACAGAGCAGAGTGCGGTCGGACATGCCCTTACACTCCACAGGCCGTTGCGTTTCGAAAAAATAAATAATAAAAATTACTCTATAAACGGCACTCCGACTGATTGCGTTATTCTGGCAGTTAATAAACTGCTCCCCCGAAAACCTGACATTATAATTTCAGGAATAAACAACGGTGGCAATATGGGAGATGATGTTACATACTCAGGAACCGTTGCCGCCGCAATAGAGGGGACTTTTCTTGGTATACCCTCTATCGCTATATCATTGATTAAGGAACCTCCGGACAATGGAGGCCTCAATAAGAAAAATCCAGGCCTGCAACAGGCCGCACGCTTTGCGCTGACACTTGCCGGAATGGTCATGAGAAGAGGTTTGCCGCCGGATACCCTTTTGAATGTAAATGTTCCAAATATTTATAAGATAAAGGGGATAAAGTTCACGCATCAGGGCAGGAGGATCTATGATAATGCGATACAGGAAATGCTCGACCCCCGCAAAAGAAAACATTACTGGATAGGAGGCGGCACCCCTATATGGCGGTCCGGAGAACATACCGATTTTGAAGCAGTGCAAAACGGTTTTATTTCCATAACCCCTATCCACCTTGATCTTACAAATTATGATGCATTGAGATATATGAAGAAAAAGTGGAGGATATGAGTGAAAAGGGTTCGAGGGACCAAGGTTTCAAGGGTTCAAGTGAAAAAGAAATTCGTCGGCTTTAAGTTACTATTGAGCAGGGTTTCAAGAGTCACAAAAATTCTGTCACGTTTGATTAATACCCTTTGCCCCTTGAATCCTTGAGCCCTCGAACCCTTTTTAATTATTTTATGAACCATTATGACGTCATAATCGTGGGCTCAGGACCGGCAGGCATCTTTTCTGCGCTTGAGCTGGTATCTCATGGCAAAGATTTTAAGATACTGATGCTCGAAAAGGGCAGGGACATTGACACCAGGATATGTCCGATGAGGGCCGGGAACGTTTCATGCATGGAATGTCCTGACTGCAGTCTTTTGTGCGGGTGGGGAGGCGCAGGGGCCTACAGCGACGGAAAGCTTACGCTCTCAAAAGATGTAGGCGGCAATCTCTCCAGATATGCGAATGATGCAGTTCTGGAAGAACTTATCACTTATACTGATGATATGTATGTAAGATACGGAGCTCCGGCAGAGGTCTATGGAGGAGACAGAGTCAAGGTTGATGAACTCAAGTCTTTGGCTGAGAGGAACGGACTTACTTTCGTGCCGTCACTTATACGGCATATTGGTACAGACCGTTGTCCGGAGGTCCTGAAAAGAATGAAGGCAGACCTTAATTCTCATGTGGATATAGCGTTCTCAAAGAATGTCAGAAAGCTGCTGCATGAGAAAGATAGAGTTGCCGGAATTGAAACAGAAGACGGAGAAATCATTAGCAGTAATTATGTAATTGTTGCTCCAGGAAGGGAAGGCTCTCTCTGGCTTGAGGAGCAGGCGCGGACTATGAGTCTTTCGCTGCTCAAAAATCCTGTGGACATAGGTGTGAGGGTTGAGGTCGATGCCTCTGTTCTGGAGCCGCTGACAAAGATAGTCTATGAACCGAAGCTGATCTTCCAGACTAAAAAATTTAATGACAGGATCAGGACCTTTTGCGTAAATCCCCATGGTGAAGTCGTTAAAGAATATGTCAAAGGTGTGTGGACGGTTAATGGCCACAGTTATTCGAACGGTTCTGGCAAAAACTCTAATTTTGCGCTTCTTGTCAGCACCTTTTTTACCGAGCCTTTTGACGAACCACACCTTTACGGCAGAAATATCGCGAGGCTCGCAAATCTTCTGGGGCAGGGCGTGATCGTTCAGAGGCTTGGCGATCTCCAGGCCGGCCGCAGGTCTACCCGTTCAAGGATCGAGCGGGGACATGTAAAACCAAGTTTGTCAGACGCAGTTCCGGGCGATCTC
>JACQXH010000238.1 GCA_016208845.1 Nitrospirota bacterium
ATCATTAGGAGGTAAATACTGAAATGGCTGTATGCACTGTTTGCGGAAAGAAAAAAGTTACCGGTAATAATGTGAGTCATGCCAATAACAAGACCAAACGCGTGTTCAATCCGAATCTTCAGAGGGTTAAGATGCACACTGATAAAGGTGTGAGGAGGGCGCGTGTTTGCACAAGATGCCTTCGTTCCGGCCTGGTGAAAAAGGCCGTATAGCTCTTTAATGATCAAACTCAAAGTATCGAATTCCAAATTGTGATGTCTCAATATATAAACGGTTTCAAAATAATAAGGACATTATTTACAAAATCCCATCTAACCTACCTTTGCCAAAGGGAGGCGAGGGGAGATTTTCCAATCAAATGTCCGTTCAATCATAAGACTGTTAATAACAGGGTGACCTTGTTTGGGATTTTGGAATTTGGTTATTGAAATTTAATTTTTAATATGCAGCGCATAGGCGGAATCCTAAGAAAATTTGCAAATGAACATGGTTTAGAATCTGGATTAGCCCTCAGCAGGATCAAGCAGCAGTGGTCAGCCCTTGTGGGTCAGACCATTGCGTCGCACACCTCTCCTGACACAGTCAAAGGCAAAACAATCCTTATAAACGTTGATACCCCGCAATGGATGCACCACCTGAGTTTTTACAAACAGGAAATACTGGAAAAGCTGAGATCCTATAAATTGGAAGAAGTAAGATTTAGGATTGGCACAGTAGATGCGATTCCTGAAAACAAAGCACAGGCAGAAGACATTCATCTTGACGGTGAAGAACTGCGATATATAGAGAACACCGTCAGAAATATAAAGGACGAGGATATAAGAGAAAGGTTCAGGAGGCTGCTGATTCATTCGCTCAGGCATCAGGGGAAATAGCCAGCAATTGATGTAAATTCATTTTGCCGGGTCTCTTTAAGCTTGATTAGGTTTATGAACTGTGATAGATTATCTGGAAGCATATCCGGATTTTAGATCAAATAACAAGGATTTTGTATATGGAAAATGTGTCCCTTAAATATCATGTCAGTACCCTTGATAATCATCTTTTGCTTCCTGCCGGCACAAGGCTTTCTGCTGACATATTAGAAGCGCTTATTGTATCGGGCAGGGAAAAGCCGTATAAAAAGCTGCCCCTGCTTCAGTACGGTTCTATCAAGGACGATCTTCTTCATTTTCTCAATTTACCTCCATACCAGACGATATTCTCCGACAAGAAAAAGATCCCCAAACTGCTTAAGCTTATGGAGAGTGTTCATCTCGTAGGGCCTGTTTTGGAGTCTATGGATTATTTTAAACATCATGATCCCTATACATACCACCACATTCTTAACGTATTTGCATTGTCCACGCTTCTGGCAATGGACATGGTATCAGTCAATAAAGCGCTAATGGACGAGGTGTCTACCGGACCGGTCCACGACATAGGAAAAATTTGCGTTCCCCTTCACATACTGAAAAAAGCCAGGCCCCTTACTGCGACCGAGTTGAAAGTTATGAAACATCATGCAGCAGCAGGCTACGTGCTGCTAAGCTACTATTACTGCGATGCGCAGAGTCTTGCCGCTGTTGTTGCCAGAGACCATCATGAGAGGATAGTTGCTGTCAGTGATATCTTTGACGCGCTGATTTCACCGAGACCATACCGTCCTAAGGCATATGATAACAGAACAGCCCTTGAAGAGATTATCGCAATGGCAGAGAAGGGCAGGGTAGGCTGGGATGTTGTCAAAGCGCTTGTTGCTTATAACCGCAAGAGCAAGCCTTCATACCATAAATGCAAGGTCTCAAAGGACAAAAGAGGAACTCCTCCTTCTGGTAATTATTACGGTGTTATTGCTGATGAGAAACAAATCCCGGATGAGAATTAAACAGCCTCCAATTTATTTTAAATAATAAATAGTCGCTTTAAGGGAATGCTTTGAGAATATTATTCCTGAAATACACAGAACAGGAATATCCGCAGGCTTTACTCTCTCGCTTTAATTTATGGTAATTTATTGGGAGACAGTTCTTATTTCCTTGTCAGGGGAAAGTGAAAAAATAGAAACCAAGCGATGTAATATGTAATCATTATAATTGCGGAGAATATGTTGTTGATGGCCGATAAAAACTGGTCAAAGACTGTAAGGGCAGTAATGAGTACAGGCTTATTTATTGTTTTTGCTGCGTGTGGTGGAGGCGGAGATGACAGAGGGAATGATTATGAACGAAGAACGACTATTGTCTCTGCCACTGTTTTTGACATCAACGGAGACCCTGTTGAAGACGCGCGTGTCACGGTTTCAAGTGATCCTGTGACAGCAACGACTGATGCCAGCGGCCTATTTATTGCGGGAATCGAAGAGGGAGATCATGAAATCTCGATCAAAATGGGCAGCCTTGAAATATATTCCGGTTCATTCAGGTGTTATAAGGATATTCCTAAGTACCTGGGTGATATTTATACGTCGTATGAACCATGGATTGTTGAGATCACCGATATTTTACCACCCGGATGGTCATGGTCATATATTCACGACAATAATGATAATGGGGATGTGGTTGGATATGGATCGGACGGCTCAGTAATCAAGAGCTTTATTTACAGCGGCGGCACATACACCGAAATTTTGCCGCCGGGCTGGCTTTCTGCTTATGGTCTCCGTATCAGCGATGCCGGAGAGGCGGTCGGCTATGGCACATCAGCTGGTACTGATAAAGGTTTTCTTTACAGCAATGGAACGTACGTTGAGTTATTGCCGCCGGGTTGGGTCTGGGCCTGGGCAATTCGCAATAACAATAACGGCGGGGTTGTAGGGGGCGGAAATGACGGAAGCACGAATAAGGGATTTTTTTATGCAGATGGGGTATATGTCGAATTGATCCCGCCGGGCTGGCTGTGGGCAACGGCTTATGGCATAAATGATAATGGAGACATAGCAGGATGGGGTGCGGATGGTAATGGGGTGGGAAAAGGTTACATATACAAGAGCGGCGCATATACCGAAATTTTGCCTCCGGGATGGACCTCTGCAACCGCATATGCCATAAATGATAACGAAGAAACCGTGGGGGAAGGCACTGATGGCTATGGGATAGAGAAGGGCTTTATTTTCCGGAATGGTATGTATATTGAATTACTGCCTGAAGGCTGGTCGGATCTGGTTCCCGAGGATATCAATAATTCGGGGCAAGTAGCGGGTTACGGTACGGACGGCCCTGTTATAAAGGGCTTCTTGTATATTAACGGACATTTTATTCACATGCATCATCCGGACAGGCCAAATGCAGGAATCATTGCTGTTAATAGTACGGGTGAAGCAACGGGAGTAGGTTATGGAAATGGGTACAGTAACATGGGATTCATTGCAAGAATAACCAGGAACATCCCTGAATAATACGGATGGGATCATTCATTCTAATATAAACCTTTGGACACAGATTCGCAAAGATCTGCCTATCGGTGGGTATGCACAGATTCTTAACGGGTTAGGGATTGAGGTTCAGGGGTTAGTAGAAAAACCACTTTCTTTCCCCGGCCTTTATAATTCCCATTTTTTTATAAAATCCATGTTAATCCGCGAAAATCAGTGGCTGACTGCAGTTCACAGATTTATTGATCCGGATCCTGCATTCACCCTATCACTTGTTCATCATCTCAAGGAACTCCTTATTGTTCTTTGTCCCGACCAGTTTCCCAAGCAGGAACTCCATGCTCTCGATCGTGCTTAAAGGAGTAAGGACCTTCCTTATTATCCACATCTTGTTCAGGATCTCTTTTTCAACAAGAAGCTCTTCTTTTCTTGTTCCGGAGGCATTGATGTCAATGCTCGGGAATATCCTCTTGGCCACAAGTTTTCTGTCGAGGTGAAGCTCCATGTTGCCGGTGCCCTTGAATTCTTCAAAGATAACGTCATCCATCCTGCTGCCTGTATCAACCAGCGCGGTTGCGAGTATCGTGAGGCTGCCTGCTCCTTCTATGTTCCTGGCAGTTCCAAAGAACCTTTTCGGTCTCTGCAAGGCGTTGGAATCGAGTCCGCCTGACAAAACCTTGCCGCTGGCAGGGATCACCGCATTATATGCCCTTGCCAGCCTTGTTATTGAATCGAGAAGTATCACGACATTCCTTTTGGTCTCAACGAGCCTTTTGGCCCTTTCGATCACCATTTCAGAGACCTGGCAGTGTCTCTGAGGGGGCTCGTCAAAGGTCGAGCTTATTATCTCCGCGGTCGATACCTGTCTTTTCCAGTCAGTGACCTCTTCCGGTCTTTCGTCTATAAGAAGTATTATGAGATGGACCTCCGGGTGGTTTTTCCCTATTGCTTTTGCAATTGACTGCAGGAGCATCGTCTTGCCGGTCCTTGGCGCTGCAACGATCATTCCTCTCTGTCCCATGCCGATAGGGGTTGTCAGGTCCATAACCCTTGTTGAATAGTCGTCTTTTTCAGACTCAAGCTTTATCTTAATGGTTGGATAATAAGGGATGAGGTTGTCAAAAAGAGGCCTGTCAATATTATCTTCAGGTGATTCATGATTTATGGCCTCTACCTTAAGCAGCGCAAAATATCTCTCGCTCTCTTTCGGGGGCCTGATCTGCCCGGTAACGAGATCGCCGGTCCTCAGATTGAACCTCCTTATCTGTGAAGGAGAGACA
>JACQXH010000017.1:0-919 GCA_016208845.1 Nitrospirota bacterium
ATTCAGATGGCTTAAAGTAAAGCACATACCGTCTCAGCCTTTCCGTTTTATCTTTGAGAGATTTATCGAGATTACAACAGGCATTTCGATCCCTGTTGAATGCAAGATAGGAAAGGGACTGAGAATCCACCACTTCGGAGGAATTATTTTTCATCCATCTGTTGAAATGGGAGATAACTGTACGGTTTATCACCAGGTGACTATCGGGGACAGGGGAGGCAAGGGTAATGCCGCTAAGATCGGCGACAATGTAACATTTGGCGCCGGAGCAAAAATTATCGGTGAAATTGTAATTGGGAATAACTGCGTTATCGGTGCAAATGCCGTAGTTAGAGAATCTGTTCCGGATGATTCATGCGCTGTAGGTAATCCAGCGGTCATTAAGAGAAAGTGACATTAAATAATTACAGGCCCATTAACCTCCTGGAACTCCGTGCAACCTATACAACAGGCGGAGGACCTGACAAGACAATTTTACTTTCCGCCGAAAAGCACAATAAGTCAGTCGTAAATCCTATAGTTGTTTATCTCAGGGACATTAACGACAATGATTTCCAGATAGGGCGCATGGCTGAAGGAAGAGGGTTCCGTTATATTGAGGTTCAGGACAGGAGTAAAGTTGATATTAAGTGCATAATCGAACTTAACAGGATCGTTAAGAAATATAATATTGATATTATTCATGGACACGATTATAAAACAGATATGCTTGCGTATATTCTTGGTTTCCTGAATCCCAAAGTGCATCTCGTCTCTACCGCTCACGGCTGGATCGCAGGCACATTTAAGGGTAGTCTTTACAAGCGGCTGCACCTCATAATACTACGCAGGTTTGAAAACATGATTACAGTTTCACAGGCAACAAAAAAGGTTACGGTTGAAGGCGGAATGAAGGCTGATAGGATCAAGGTCATATATA
>JACQXH010000017.1:931-3258 GCA_016208845.1 Nitrospirota bacterium
AAAAAAGGTCATGGTTGAAAGCGGAATAAAGGCTGATAAGATCAAGGTCATATATAACGGGATCGATGAAAAGCACTGGGACAGATCAAACCATCATATATGCCTGAGAAAAGAATTGCGGATACCTGAAGATTCAATAGTTGTCGGGACTGTGGGACGCATAGGCAATGAAAAAGATTATTTAACATTTCTAAATGTTGCAAAGGCTGTAGCGGATAAAATCGATAATGTTTTCTTTGTTATTGTGGGAGAAGGCAAAGGTAACGAAAAAGAAGAACTTATTGCATATGCCCGAAAAGCAGGAGTTATAGAACGGGTTATATTTACAGGATACCGGGGTGACCTTCTAAATGTATATAAAACATTTAATATCTTCCTTATGACATCAATTACCGAGGGTCTTCCCAATACTTTGCTGGAGGCTATGTCTATGGGGCTTCCGGTTGTGTCAACCAATGTCGGTGGGATTTCGGAATTGGTTGTGAATGATGTAAGTGGATTCATGTATGATGTTGGCGATGCGGATGGGATGGCTGGTAAAATCATAGAGCTTATCTCTGACAAACAATCAAGACTTGAGCTGTCAATAGCAAGCAGAAGGCGGATCGAAGAAGTGTTTTCTTTTAATAAGAGACTGCAGATAATGGAAGAATATTATTTAAACCTGTCAACACAGAAATCGAATTTCAATTAAAATACGAAAGAAGGAAAATTCTAAAGTTTTTCAACAATGAATCGAATAGATGATATAACGTTTGTTTATGATTTCTAATTATTTATTTAATTAAGAGAGTTGTATATTGAAAAGGAAAAAATATGAAAATTCTCGGCATCTCTTCTCTTGACACGGACTGTACGGCCTGTCTTTTAGTTGACGGCAAAATAATATCGAGTATTGCAGAAGAACGCTTGTCCAGGATCAAACTGCACGCTGGCTTTCCTTCAGCTAGTATTGAAATGATATTGAAGGAGAACGGTCTTACCCCGAAAGATATTGATGTGGTTGCATACGCATTCTTGCCCTGGACTACCGAGGCAGCAAAAATATCATCATGCTATGTGGACAATTTGTTTTATAATCTTTTTTGCAATGACACTATAAAATCAAAATTCTATCATATGGCATATTACACACAATGGTCTTACAGCGCGATTATGGATCACAGAAAATATCATCATGAGCTGATGGATAACCTGAAGAGAATGCGGCTGGATCATAAGCTCATTCGTGTTGAACACCACTTGACGCATGCAGCAGCGGCCCACTGTTCATCCGGGTTTGCTAATGCTCTAATTGTTACATTAGATGCATATGGAAGCGGTCTGGCAGGCTCTGTCAGCATCGGTACCCCTGATGGCATCAAGCGAGTGCACAATATCAAATACCCTCATTCTATGGGGCTTTTTTATTCCCAGGTCACCGAAGCCCTCGGTTTCAGGCCTGTCAGGCATGAAGGGAAGATTGTCGGACTCGCTGCTTTCGGGGATGATAAAGTTCTTTTTGACGAAGTATACAGCAGGTGTGATACTTCCCATTCTACTTATAAGTACGTTTCTGCGTGGGACATGAAATATTGCAGGGAGTTGGCGAAGCACTACAAGAGAGAGGATATCGCCGCTGCTTATCAAGCAGTGCTTGAACGTGTTATTACTGATATGGTCTCAGGATATCTGAAAAAATACAATATGAAAAACATTTGTCTTGCCGGCGGTGTAACAGCTAATGTCAAATTAAACCAGAGGATTTTTGAGATAGACGGTGTAGAGAATATTTTTATATTCCCAAACATGGGAGACGGGGGAACGGGGGCGGGCGCTGCATTGTGGGCATACCATGAAAAAAATAATAATAAACTTGGTCCGTATCCTATCGAACATGTTTATTTCGGCCCTGAATATTCTGATAAAGAAATAAAACAAGCCCTTGATAAAGAAGGACTTGAATTTGAGTACATGGAAAATATTGAACCTGAAATAGCAAAATTACTGTCTAATGATAAAGTAGTTGCGAGATTCAACGGAAGGATGGAATACGGGCCGAGGTCATTGGGCAACCGGTCCATCCTTTATCCTGCCAAGGATCCTGCTGTGAACAACTGGCTCAATAAACGGTTGGCTCGGACGGAATTTATGCCGTTTGCTCCTGCAACGCTTTACGAATACAGGGAGAAGTGTTATATCAACATCAAAGGAGCAGAACACACCTCTAAATTTATGACGATCACATTCGACTGTACGGATTACATGAAGAAGATATCTCCTGCCGCTGTTCATGTAGACGGGACTGCCCGTCCACAGCTTGTTACGGAAGAAATAAACCCTTCTTA
>JACQXH010000239.1 GCA_016208845.1 Nitrospirota bacterium
TGGACAATGCTTCTGCCGCCGATGATGTCTTGCATATCACTATTAGGGTATTGAGTCTTAAGGACGTTAATCAGATTGGAAGAATACTGGTTTAGCATGCCGCTGATATTGCCTTCATTTAAATTCTGGACATAATCAGGGCCTATCGAGGCTCCTGACAACGCTGAGATTAAAAAGCCGGTCTGGTTGTAGACTGCGGCGCTTCCAATATCAATCTTGCTTGTATAAGTATAAGATTTGAAGGCCGGGTCAAAAAGATAGTCTATGCCGCCGATATTTGCCTTGACCCACACACGCCTGAATTTAGCCTTGCCATCGGAATAAAGCGTAGCGACTGGAATACCACCGGACGTAAGCACATTGCCTATTACAGTGGAGTTCTGGTCCACACCGAACCAGTTGGCAAGGTCAGCGCCGGGGATAGTCATGTAACCATATATATACTGTACTGCGCCAATACTTGAATTATAATTGGCGCTCTCCCTTAATAATGCAATCATCAATGACGCCTGATCAAAGTCATTCCCGGACCCGTCAAAGTAAGTTAGTGTGGCTCCTTTGCGGGAGCCGAAGTATGGGACGTAATCAATGTGATTGTGGACGTAGTCGTAAATAAGCTTGGGGTCATATTGAAGTCCGCGTGCCAGCTCTTTGATCTCGTCAGTGGCAGTTGCAGCAGAGGCAGCTGCTGCTGTAATAGTATATTGAGCATCTGCTGATTGAGTTTTTGCTGCTGAACGTTCTGAGGGCTTTGCCTGCTGTGCATTATAATCAGCCTCAGCCTCTTCAGGACTTACAGGCTTACCAGTCACCATATGCCAACCGGGGCCGAGTGCTTCGGCATTGGCAGAGGCGGTTATAAAAACCGTCCATAATAGATAGAAGATAAAAAATATTGAATAAAATATATTCCTGGATTCCTCCCGATGCTTCGGGAGAAATGACTTTAAATTAAATACCATGTCCATCCCCCCTTTATTTTTCTAAGTCTATTCCTTTGAAATTAATCGTTCCCAGAGTCTTTGTCATCTGCCCTTTTATCTTTGAGCTGCCGATGTATGAGGCATACGCGCAGTCATAACCGCCCTGTATTGTCACTGAGACGCTTCGGTTCATGGCAAAGTCCTCGGTGAAACGCGCCCTCTGGAGCTGCATGATATCTCCGTCTATCGCTGCGTTATAGGCAGACTGGACTGTGGAATAATATATCGGACTTCCGCCTCTCATTATCCTGACCGGTTGATTTGAGCAGACGCCGAATGAGGCCTGTGTAGTCTTGTCTGCGGTCATGTATATGGAGCAGTCGCCTGTTCCATTGCAGCCCCCGCCGGTCCAGCCGGTCAAGGTGGAGCCCGGATCCGGCATAGCCGTCAGCATGACCACTGTGCCGCCGCCATATTGCTCCTGACAGTCTGTCCCGCAGTTTATGCCGGAGGGTGAACTCGTAACTGTGCCCGCTCCAGAGCCTGCCTTGGTTACTGTGAGATTGCAGACGGTTGGAATGACTGTTATATAATCTGTCTGAACTGCGGCGTGAGGGCTCCCGTCTGAATCAGTGACTGCAAGCCTGACTGAATATATGCCGGGGATTGTGTAAACAATCGGCGGTGGGGTTTGCGCTGTTAAATCGATTGTGCCGTTATTGTCAAAGTCCCATCCGGAGGTTAACGGCTGGTCATAGCCGGTGGAGTTGTTTGTGAAGTTTACTGTAAGCGGAACTAAGCCGATTGTTGGTGACGCTGTGAAAGCGGCTGTGGGTGATGTGTCTGAGATAACGGCTGTGGTTACTTCTTCATCAGGCGCGCCGATATTGTCTGTGACTCTGAGTCTGATGGTATATGTGCCCTGCTGGCCATAGGTGTGGCTCTGGGTGGGTGACGATGAGCTGTATTCATAAATGCCGTCATTATTGATGTCCCATTCGTAAAGAGTTATATAGCCGTCAGGGTCTGTGGAGCCCGCGGCGTTAAGGATTATTGCATTGCCTTCAATGCCTGAATATGGACCGCCCGGATTTGCGACAGGAAATAAATCAAACACCACACTCTTTTGCTGCCTGTTACCCACTTCGTCATAGTCGTACCCTATGACAGTCCCATCTTCATATATTATGCGTGTCAGACGATTCAGGTCATCATATACATAAGTCACTGACACGGCAAAAGAGGCAATGACCGGTATGAATATAATTGCGGCAATTATGACAGCCCTTAATGCCTTGTTCTTGTTTATTTGCATCACCCTGCCCCTCCAAAAAAAAGTTTATGATAAGGTTTAAAATCACAGGTGACTTTAAATGCCTCAGCTTATTGTTTTTATGGCTGAAACGAAGTAACTATCCATCTGCCCGATACGCCCGATGCAGAGTCATAGATCAAAGTAACTGCTCCAGCTCCGTTTGTATCAACACTTGAGCCGTCTAAAACATAAATCCTGTTTATATCCGTCGAGTTTGTGTCTTCATTGCTTATCTTCATATTGCGCGTTGTCGTGTTATATAGAATTACCATCTTCCCGTCAAATCCGCCTGCAATTCCTGTAATGGTAAAGCTGCTGGTCGGCCCTGTTATTCTTATAAAGCTTTTGCTCCCAATGATAATGTTGTTATTGTTCCCATTTGCCATAGTAACCGCCCCGGCCCTCAATGCAATATCGCCGTTTATATCTGCTTTAACATTCGGCGTGGTTGTGCCGATGCCTACTTTGCCGGCAGTGTCAATAACAAAGTTCCCTGCATTGCCATATAACTTTGTCTCTCTGTTTACGCCCAGTACCAAGTCCGCCCCTGCTCCGTCACCGTTAAGCCATATTCCCATAGGATTCGTTACAGAGTAATTAGTTTTAGAGCCTGACTGTTTATCTATTCTCAACCCAATTGCATTAGTAGCTGTAACAGCTGTCCCACCATATGAAGCGCCAAAATCCGAAGCCCAGAAATGAACTAAATCAGTCGCATTAAGAATACCTGCTCCATTCTCAAAAGTAGTGCTCGCGTAATAGTTAACAAGTTTTTGAGTATTAATTGATCCCTGAAATGCAAAAGAATCCGATACAGCGCTTAAATTTCCTATGACACTTACGAGATTACTATAACTTTTGCCGGCAGGGACTCTCAGGAAAATATTATTTGTCTGTGCCCTTACATCGCCATAATTTGACGAGCTTCCTTTTAAAATTACCTGATACCATGCGCCGCCGAAGCCTTGTCCTCCTGAGGTTAATGAGCCTTCATGGGTCGCTATGACACTTAATGCAGACCACCCTGTGCTCCCATTCGCCAAACTGTCAGTAAAGTTAATGCTGTATGGGGTTATATTTGTATTTGATAAGCTCCTTGTTGTTGAAGTCTTAATTGTTGATGTATCGGTTGAAACAGCTTCCAGTTTTGCTGACGGCGTTGTCGTCCCGATGCCAACATTGCCCTCAACTGTAAAATCCCCGCTTCCTGCATATAGATTCCCTGCGATAAGAGATAAGATTGCGATGATGCCTGAAATCTTTTTCATCCTCTCCTCCTTTATTTATTAAAAAATTTAGCCACTGACTTACACAGAGAAAAATTAATCTAAAAATTTAATCCGCAGACCCGCCTGCCGGACGGGCAGGTTTCGCAGATGACTCAGATTTTTTAAAAAGATATTCAACCACAAATAAACACAGGGTTACCCCTCTCTTACGTATTTTAGTTGAAAGAGAAGCTCTTAATTATAGAATACGTACTTCCCCAAAAGTGTCATTCCGGCTTGCCTGTGCCCGATGTTTGGGTATCCGGAATCTTCTTGCAATCAACATGATTAATAAAGGAAAGATTCCGGACAAGCCGGAATGACAAAAAAACAAAGCAAAAAAGGCATTCCGATTTTTCGGAATGCCTTTTTTATCTTTATCTCTCTCTGTTAAAGAGATTAATCTGTCTGTCTGTCTGTCTGTCTGTCTGTCTGTCTTTGCAAAGACGATGCCATCATTTTACCCCAAAAAGCTTTTACATCAATTTAAGGTTTTTCAGAGAGACCGGCTTGAACGGCTTTATCTTTGCATAATAATTATAAGATGTCAAGAACTTTTTTAGGATGTGTACGGAATAATCATTAGTAGACATGTAAAGCCAGCTTCATAGATTCTCTGAAGCAAAAATGCTACGATTATTAATGTTACTTCTAAATAAAGCATGAAAAGTCTCAAACCGTCATTCCGGACGTGATCCGAAATCCAGGGATTACCATGAAAATGGGAATCCAGTTCCTCTATCTGGTTCCCCGCTTTTGCGGGGATGAAGTCTGGATTCCCGCCGGAGCCTGCCCTTGAATGTAGTAGTAGGGGGCGGGAATGATACCTTCTGCTTATTGTGCCTACAAATGATTTTTACGTAACAGAAGGAATTAAAGTGGGGGCCGGTCAATCAGATAACTTCAATAGGCGAGTGCATCACATACCCTCTTCCTGCCACGTAAAATCACTCTCTTCAATCTGCGGATTTACAGACAATTTCTCGATTTTTATATTAAGCTTTTTTGTGCCTGTCAGTATTTTCATGAGGGACGGATACCATAAATCTGTTTGGGCCCGTCCTGCCGATGAGGGGATTATTGTTTGCTCCGGCCTTTCATAGAATATGGATATCTTTTCGTCTCCTGCCGTGATCTCCTGCCTTTCAGGTAAGAGCGTTGAACTATCGACGAGAATTTCTTTGCCATCAGTCCTTATCACATAATTTGTTCCCTGACTGTACATTACCGCATTCTCAAGCCCTTCCCACCAGAATATCGAATAATAGAACTCTTTGCCGAACTTGGATAATTTATCATCCATCTTGCCGGATACGACATGAACCAAATCGTCTTTGATCACATAGTCCCCGACCTGCAGTCCAAATTTATATAGCCTCACGCGAAGGAGTTTAGGCGTTGTTATGAGCAGGGACGCATCAACATATGGATATGATATTTCGTTTTTTTCCAGATCAACTGCTACTATTGCCTTTAATGAATGGATTTTCCCGCGGGCGATGGCTATAACTTCTTCAAGGGAAAGTTCTTTATCTCTGTATAGAGGCGGCGGGGCTATAGCCTTAGGTACGCAGCCAGTCAGGCAATAAAAAAACAAAACGTAAAATACAAAATGAAGAATTATTTTTTTATAGCGGCCTGACATAATCTAAATTAAAAAAACAGTATCTCCAGCGCCTCTTCGACATTTTTTGCGCCTATGAGTTCTATATCCTGTTCTTTGAGATTATTAAGATTGCCCGCAGGGATCAGTCCTTTTTTAAGCCCGAATTTTGATGCCTCCCTGACCCGGACCTCTGCCTGACTTATCGCCCTCAATTCTCCGGAAAGCCCAACTTCTCCAAAAACAATTGCTGCAATAATGGCCATGTCTACTGCAGGTTCGTCTATTTTCATCCCTCCGACGACATTCACAAAAATATCAGCCCCTGACAGATGCATGCCAAGACGTTTGTCCAGGACGGCAACGAGAAGGTTTATCCTGTTGTAATCAACGCCGAGCGCAGTCCTGCGCGGCACTCCATAATTTGTTGCTGAAACAAGCGCCTGGATCTCCACCAGCAGCGGCCGTGTGCCCTCGACACTTGCAGTGACTACAGAGCCCGGGACATTGATCGGCCTTTCTGACAGAAAGAGCTGTGAGGGATTATCCACCTCTTTCAGCCCGGCCTCCTGCATTTCAAAGACCCCGATCTCATTTGTAGAGCCGAATCTGTTTTTAACAGCCCTTAGGATCCTGAAAGGAGTGCCTTTGTCGCCTTCGAAATAAAGCACGGTATCAACGATGTGTTCAAGTACGCGCGGTCCTGCAATAGCGCCCTCTTTTGTAACATGCCCGATTATGAAAAGCGGCACTCCATATTTTTTTGCAAAGAACATGAGCTTTGTAGCGCATTCCCTTATCTGGCCGACAGAGCCTGGTGCTGAGGGGAGTTCGAGAGAGAATATGGTCTGGATGGAATCTATCACGATCGCATTTGGAGCAACATTCTGCGCCACAGATATTATGCCTTCAAGAGAGGTCTCGGGCAAAAGGATTATATTGTCAGATCTGACCTTGAGCCTGTCAGCCCTTATCTTGATCTGTTCAGGAGACTCCTCTCCTGAGACATAAAGCACCTTGCCCAATTTTGTAAGCCCCTTAAGCGCCTGCAAAAGGAGCGTGGATTTACCTATGCCGGGGTCGCCTCCGATGAGAACCACAGAGCCCTTTACAACCCCGCCGCCCAAGGCCCTGTCAAATTCCTTGATATCTGTTGAGTGTCTTTCTCCGGTCGAATGAGTAACGTCTGACAGAATGACAGGGGCCGCTGTATCCTGTTTTTTGAGTTTTGTAAAACTTGCCTCTTCTACAAAACTGTTCCAGGCGCCGCAGTCCGGACATCTGCCTAGCCACCTGGGGCTCGCATAACCGCAGCCCTGACATTGATAAATGATTTTTTGACGGGACATCAGGTATTTTTAGCAGAAATCACAAGGGGTGTCAACCCTAAAGACGCAGTCCAAAATTACATTGCTGTCCAAAACAGCCAAAAATAATTGGGAGAATGCTGAATAAACACAATGCCGCCACCTTTAAAAAAAGAAATTCATGCAATTGCCAAATATATTCAACATTATGAACCGAAAATATTTAATTGGCAAAATGGTATATGCCCTTATAATTAAATCGTCGATTCATTGTGTTTATGAGGCTTTTGGCCTCTCTAAAATGAGGTAAACCAATATGATTTATCTCAGCGTCTTTTTTTCTTTGCTGCGGATTTAGCCGGTTTTTTCTTCAGAGGCTTCCTTACGGGTTTTTTACCTGAGACTTTTTTGATCTTTCTGGTCACAGGTCTCTTTTTGGGCCTGATCGCGGGTTTCTTTTTTTTGGGCTTCACTGTGATCTTCTTCTTGGTCTTAATTTTAGTTTTTATCTTTTTGGCGCCGGATTTTTTCTGTTTTGCTGTTTTTAATTTAGGTTTTTCTCCGGACATTTCTTCTTTTATACTATTAGGAAGGGACTTTTTCAGCATCTCGCTTAGTTCCATGGCATTCTTAGGTGCATACCCAAGTGCGTCATTATTGAAATATATATAAACGTCTTTGCCATGCTTAAGATGATCTTTTATTTTGTTTGCATCCTGTTTAAGCTGTTCA
The DNA here is from genome assembly GCA_016208845.1 of Nitrospirota bacterium. Taxonomy (GTDB): domain Bacteria; phylum Nitrospirota; class Thermodesulfovibrionia; order UBA6902; family BMS3Bbin08; genus JACQXH01. The sequence continues at coordinate 7,149 of JACQXH010000239.1, forward strand.
GTCGAATAATCTGTCGCATAATTTCCCGCCTCGCCGTGCCTCCGTATATATATGAAGTTTGCGGTTAATGGAATTTCATTGACAAGTTCCGGCCAGTCTGCCATGCAGATAGCAATATTTGACTCTGATAAAAGCTTAAAGACCTTCTTGTTCATCCAGCTCTTGTGCCTGAACTCAAAAACATGCCGCACCGGATAGGGCTGCAGTAATTGAATGAAATCACTCAGGCTTTTCATGTTGGCCCTGAAATTAGGCGGCAGCTGCCATAGTACCACCTCGAATTTATTCATCAGGGGAGATGTGGTATTAAAGAATGTCGAAAGCGGCAGTTCCACATCCTTGAGTTTTTTTATGTGGGTTATAAGGCGGCTGCCCTTAAGACTGAAACAGAAATGGGGCGGTGTCTCACCATGCCACCTCTCGAAAGCCTCCTTTTTCAGCAACCTGTAGAATGTGACATTGAGCTCAACGGTGTTTAATTTTCCCACATAAAAAGAGAGCCATTTCTTGGGCGGCAGTTCCTCAGGGTAAAAATTACCCCTCCAGGAGTCATATAAAAACCCGCTGCATCCGATTCTGCATTTTGGCATAATGCCTGTAAGTATACAACGAATACAAAAAAAATAGAACAAAATTTTTCATAATTATCTTTTTAACCCAAAAAATGCAATAACATAGTGAGACAGCAGGCAAAAATGCCATCAAAACCTCTATAAAGCAACAAGATTTTATTAAAATCATGCGTCAGATTTACTGTATAAAATCATACCGCTAAAAGCAGTTATCATAAAGTAACCAAAGGTGTTGTTCGAAACGAATCCGTGCCTTGCCGGACGAATAGAGTTTTTTTTGCCATCTTTGCCTGCTGTAATATGGGTCAATTGCATTTTCCGGGTTAAAAAGATATACCGGCCTTAAGGCGCTGCCTCACTTATTATCCCTCCTCCGATAACTATGTCTCCATCATAAAACACCGCACTCTGCCCCGGAGCAGGGGCCCATTGGGGCGCATCAAATATAACCCTAACTGTTTTATTTTCAACAGGAATTATTGAAGCTGGCGCCTCTTTCATCATAGATCGCACCTTGACCATGCCCCTTACCGGCCCTGCAAGTGATTTGCCCGATATCCAGTTTATTTCCCTGACAATTAAGGATCTTTTTTCAGCATCTTCTTTTGTACCCACCGTAATTATCTTTTTCTGCTTGTCGATGTCAACGACATAATTGGGTATTAACGATGATATGCCAAGTCCTTTCCTCTGCCCTATGGTATAAAATGCCACCCCCCTATGTTCTCCAATGATTTGTCCCTTCATATTAATAATATGGCCGGGTTCAACCGCGTTGGGCGCAAAGCCCTTTATAAAATCAGCGTATTTACCATTTTCGATAAAGCATATTTCCTGGCTCTCCGGCCTGATGGCACTGGCGAGCCCCAGCCCTTTTGCAATGTCTTTTGTCGCAGATTTTTCTAATTCACCCAGAGGGAATACAGTTCTGGCAAGTTCCTCCTGATTCATTACATAAAGGACATATGACTGATCTTTTTGGGTATCAACGCCCTTAAGTAACAAGTGACGGGTAAAAAGTGACGAGTTATTAGCTTTTAATCCTGACCCTTGACCCCTGACCCCTGACCCCTTTATTATTCTCGCATAGTGCCCTGTTGCTATGGCCTCAGCGCCAATCTCTATTGCCTTCCTGATCAGAAACTTGAATTTGATAAATTTATTGCACAGGATGCATGGATTAGGCGTGATGCCCGAAATGTAGGCAGCGCAAAAATCTTCTATCACATAGCGGTAAAAATCATCTCTTACATCAACTGTATAATGTTCTATATTGAGTTTGCCTGCAACCTCTTTTGCGATCTCGATCGTTTCAACAGAGCAGCATATATTCGGATTCTTTCTGTCCCTCTGATCCCACAACTCAAAGCTCAAACCGACAACATCATGTCCCTGGCTTTTGAGCAAATAGGCGGCCACAGAAGAGTCTACTCCGCCGCTCATGGCAACAACAACTTTCATCAAACATCCTCCAAGACAAATATCTTTTAATCATAACAAAATTTTTCTTTATTCGTGTTTAGTTGCATTTAAAGAAACCACTGAGCGCACAGAGTTTAATAAAGAAGTTGAGAAGATAAGAAGTTATGAAGTTAAAAAGCAGACAATAACTATTTTTCTCTCATCTGCTTAACCTCCCAACTTCTCATCTTCTATCTAACTCTCAATATTCTGTGGTTATTTGCATTTTTTGGGTTAATCGGGAGAGGCGAAGATATAAGGCTTTCCAGGAAATAAGCGACCTTATAAACTATTTGATCTTTCTTGCAATCAGAAGTTGGACGCAATTATGAGGCACTGGTAATGTCCAGGCCGGTAATTTCGAGGCAAACCGGCCTAAACGCCTTGATTCAAAAATACGTGCTAACTTCAGCATTATATTGTTAAGCCCCACCCATGAGCAGTTCATAAGCCTATGGTCTAATATTTCAAATCCATTTTCAGTTATCAGATGTTTCAGGGCCTGTCTGCTGAAAATTGTGCAGTGGTCCGGCGGGTTAAGGTACCACCACCATCTTCCAAGTAATTTGGCAGTTAATGAATCAACAGCCCCGGTGTGAATTACCAGAAGCCCTCCATCCTTGAGCCTTTTGCGCAGATTCTTTATGAAAGAATCAGGCTCTTTTATATGCTCTATTACTTCTATTGCAGTCACTATGTCGAACGGCCCCTCAGGCGCATTATAAGACAGTCCAACTGTTCCCTCTATATTTAAATTATCTTTCATCCATCGAACAGCGCTTGCTGATAGATCAAGCCCGTGAACAGACATGCCTGCCTTCCTCGCCTCATCCAGGAAGAAACCATAAGCGCAACCAACATCAAGTACAGAAATGGGACTTTTAAAGGACAAATGACTTTTTATATGCGACAATATTGTCCTGAAATTCCTGCGCAGCGGAAGAGATTGTTTGGCATAATCCATATATCCGCTCAAATTATCCTTTAAGGCACTGCTGAAATAACTATCATCATAATTATTACCGGAGAATTTCGGGTCAGGTTCTTTCCCGAGAAAAAGCACCCCGCAGGAATTGCATGAATAATAAACATGCGTGCGTATCGAAAAGGACTGGATATATTGTGCACAGTTGCATACGGGGCAATTATCGGTCATTTCAGACATGTTAAAAAGAGATCATAAACCTGATTAATAAAAGTTTTCTGCTATTTAAGTTCAAAGATATTTACTTCTTTATCCCATCCTGCGATCTCATCCTGTTCAATGTTAACTTCATATGCATATCTAGGATCGTCTTTTAATTTTATGTCAGCCATGTGAATATACCTTGAATCTTTTTTTAAATATTCAGTGATACCCGGGTTGTCAAATACCAAAAGGGACCTTGCACCCGCCGCCTTCAGTTCTCCCGTAATTCCCTCTGCATCTCCGGACAAAGGCCGTCCCAATAACTGTTTTTTCAGATAATACGCCAGGTAAATGTCTGTATGGGGCTTCTGGGATGATCTTATGAATGCATATGGTGCGGGAAAATCAATTATACTGATTTCTTCGGCTATTTCCCTGTACGGATTGACATAATCAACCGTAATGATATTCTTAACGGATTTCAAAAGATGCATGCATGGTTTTAACGCAAAGGCCGAAACAACGATCAGCAACAGATAAGAAGCCATCAGTCTTTTCCTCTTGTCTGGGATTAAATTCCCGATGCCGCTTTTAAATTCCTCAATAAAATGAAACAATAAGAAGAGATAGGCTGTCATTAAGGCATAAAATCGCCTTGGGTGCTTTGCCGTGATCAACAGCAGTCCGGAGCAGTAGATGCAGAATGTCAAGATTACCCACTTATATAAGAACCTCTTATCTTTATTCAGCGGATTAAGCAGCAACGCAACAGGGATAAGGGTCAATATTCCAATTATTAAGGCATAGTTAAAGTAAGGACTCTTATTTACAAAATGATTTAAAATGTATACTGCATTTTCCTTTATTAGATTGATCTGATGCATAAGATATGCCCTGCTCTCAAAAGGAGACCATGTCTTAAATTTAACATCTGCCGGATCCTCATATACGTGAATCGCATTTGCGTCCCTCGGTTTATATAATCCCCCAACGAAAAAAGGATGCCGCCTGTCCGTATCTTTAGGGCCTACTACTGCGTGGGTTATATTGCCTTTACTGCTGATAATTAAATGTCCATACTTTATTGAAACAATGCCAACGAATACAGATGATATCAACAACATTCCCGCAACACCTGTCCCCCAGCTTTTTAATATTTTTTTCACGGGAAGGGCTTTTTGATCTCTATCGGCAAATCACCGTAAAAGCAGCAGCGCCGGAAAATGCACCATGAAGAACGGGAAGGCGTAATGGTGTATCATCATCGCAATAAACCGGATATTTTGTGATAATCCGAACCTTAAAGATAAAAGCCAGCTGCTGAAAAGAAGCCCTATGCCGGTCAAAGCTACGGCTATCCTTGCCGAGGTCAGTCCGTCAAATCCAAAATAGATGAATGGAGATATAAGCCAGATCAAAAGCAGCGACCAGCTGGAAGAGACCGATTGCAGGAATTTTCCTTCAGCAGCGTAGCCTGCCAATATAAGCTGGGATATACCGTCAGGATTAAGGGCAAATCTGTATGCGAAACCAAAAATAGACGCAAAAAATAAATAAAACACCAAAATGAGAGTAAATTGCTTTTTTTGTGTGGATGGAGAAATGATCTTCATGTTTTTATAGAGTTCATTTTATTTTACTGATAAGTTATCTTAAAGTCCAAATTAATCCAAATAATGCAATTGACCACAGGGGGCTCAGGGTTTGTAAGTTGTAATGAGGAGTATTTGAAAAATGAAGAAATTAAGGGTTAAATAATTATCTCTGTGCGCTCCCTGCCTGCCGGCAGAGGCAGGCAGGTGTGGTTTCTTGGAATGCATTTTCCTGGTTAAGAGGGGATTAATTAGCTGTTATTTTATACTTTGGTTGTTTTACGCAGAAATTTCTGTTAAATTTAAACACTATGCTCCGTGAGCTTCGCATCAAAAATCTCGCTATAATTGACGATGCCTCGGCTGATTTTGAAGGCGGGCTTAATGTCATCACAGGTGAAACAGGCGCCGGGAAATCTATACTGATAGATGCCCTGTGCCTTGCGCTTGGCGGGAGGGCGGAGAAAGAACTTATACGAAGCGGCGAAAAGGAAGCGGTCATAGAAGCATTCTTTGATTGCCCTCTCAGGATATCGGACCGCGCCCCCGTCCCTCTTCTGAATGATATGGGTATCAGCATG
>JACQXH010000224.1:0-1503 GCA_016208845.1 Nitrospirota bacterium
TATAGTCGGCCTTAACCTGACTTCCAATGACAGGCATTTTACCGTTCAGAAAAATGCTTGCAAGGTCATTGATTAATAACTCTAATGCGTCACGCCTATCTTGTGGAAAATATTGTGAAAGCATGACCGAAGCCCCCTCCTGTCGCGGCGGATAACCATGATGAGCAAGAGAAGAAAAACACCAGGAGTCAAACCAATAACTCAGGCCAATGTCGTCACGAAGCTGCTGTATGGAAGACATCTCACTCCAGATGCGCCACCCTGGTAGTACATGTCCGATGAACGTTCTTTCTCCAAGTTGGTTATCAGTGATAGGACGTTGTGCAGATATGGCTTTTTGGAAAGGTACACTTAGTTTCCCTATATCATGAAAAGACGCAAAAAATGAGACGGCATCAAGAATGTCGTTTGGTTTAGCCTTCAAGATAGTACAAAGAGAAGCCAATAGGTTTTTATGAATTGAAAGATAAGTCCGTGCCACCGCCGCCACATCCAGACAGTGATACGGCAGAAGGTGATAACCTGTTCCATCCTTCTCCGCCTTGCCCCAATACCGGAAATAGCTCTTGGATTCCATTTCATTCATACTCGGCATATTTTACCATGCCTACCCTGACAAATTGATTCCAGGTTATAGGGAGTAAAAAGGGTCATGCTCTTGGAATATCAGTTTTATAATTTCATTCCTTTTAGAGCTTTACTTACCGAAGTATAATGCACCTCAAGATAATCTGCAATCTCATGTATAAGTCAACCCGTAAAATGCAATTAACCACAGAGGACGCAGAGAAAGACATTAATAATAAAAGAAGAAAGACTCGTTATTTTATTTTTCTCTGTGCACTCTTTTATGCAGCAACAGCGTTGCTGTTATAGATAAGAATCAATTATGAGGACACAGAGAACTATATGATAATTAAATATTTCTTTCACTTTTAAAATATTCCTCTGTGGTCTCTGTGGTTCCTAAAGGCATTATTTGGGTCAAAGACTTTTTCGACTAAGTCCCTTCTGAGAGGAGATAATCTATAGGACTTTTATAGGGGAAATCCGGGGTCAGACTTACTTATTACCATTTGTTGAATTTAACCGAACAGCAGCGTTTTTCATTCGTGGCAACTGCAATTTATAGGCTTATGCATTTCAAGAATCTACAAAAAGCATTTTGCCACAGATTAGCACGGATCTGCCTATCGGCAGGTAAACACTGATAGGAGAACAAAAAAATGCAATTTCATATTTTACATAAAAAGATGCTATATTAATTTTTTGCAACCCATTGAAAAATCCATGTCAATCCGCGCAAATCAGTGGCTGACTGCCGATTTTTAGGATCAAATACAACACCCTTTTAGAATGTCCTCAAGTGCGGAAAGTGATGCCTTTATCTTTGTGGGTTTCTTAGAGACCTTCAGGGCATTGTCCGGGTCTTTCAATCCATGCCCTGTAAGGGTGCAGACGATCGTGCTGCCTTTTGAGAAATAATTCTGCTTTGATAATTTT
>JACQXH010000224.1:1512-10627 GCA_016208845.1 Nitrospirota bacterium
CACGTGCTTCTGCCGCGCCTTTCCAGCTTGCGGGGTTCCCGATCCTGATGGCGGTCGCAAAAGTCTCCGGCCTTTCAACAGGATGTCCGAGAACAATTGGCGCGGCGCCAGCCGCCTGAAATCCAAGCATTATTGGCAGGGATTGTATCTTACCTTTGTTATTGTATTCTTTATATCCTTTCCAGTACGCAGTAATGTTGCCGGCATTGCCGACAGGCAGCGCATGATATACAGGCGACTGTCCGAGCTGGTCACATACCTCAAAGGCCGCTGTCTTCTGTCCATCGATCCTGAAGGGATTCAGGGAATTCACCAGTATGATGGGATGCTTGGCTACCAGTTCCTTAACCATCCTCAGCGCATCATCAAAATTTCCGTCAACCTGAAGAACCATTGCTCCATGTATCATGGCCTGCGCAAGCTTGCCCATCGCTATCTTCCCCTCGGGTATAAGTACAATGCACGATATATTTGCCTTGGCAGAATATGCCGATGCAGATGCGGACGTATTGCCGGTTGACGCGCAAATAACAGCCTTTGCATTTTCCTCCGCCGCCTTTGAGATGGCGAGCGTCATACCGCGGTCTTTAAAAGAACCGGTAGGATTGGCTCCTTCAAATTTAAAATACAAAGCGACTTCTTCCCCGATTATTTCATGAATGTGTGAAGCCTTTATGAGAGGAGTGTTTCCTTCATTGAGAGTAATGACAGGTGTTCTTTCACTTACAGGCAGAAAATCCCTATATTGATTTATCAGTCCATGCCACGGCTGCATCATTATTCGATTACGTCGCCTTCCACAAGTTCTACATCCAGGCCCTGCTTCTTGAGATAATCAATACCCTGCCCGACCTTTTCATCTGAGCCCTCGAGCTCAAGGATCATTTCTCCGATAGTATCTGTTACACGAGCCCTTCTGATATTCGGCATTATGTCGAATTTCTTTGCCATAGTGAATATCACGGGCTCTTTTATGAGATGCTGCGGAAATGTTAATTTTACCCTGGTCTTCATAATGATCCCCCTTTTTTTATCGTAATGCGTTATGCGTAAAACGTGATGTGATTAAAAAAATAATTATCTTGCTGCAAAGCAGCATCAATGCTCATGCTCATTACGCATCACCCATCACGCGTTACGGTGTATTCCTCCTGCGATCGCAGGGACTATGGAGATCTCATCTCCGTCCTTGACAATGGTCTCTTCATTCTTCAGGAACCTTACATCCTCTTCATTCACATAGACATTGACAAAACGTCTCAGCTTGCCGGCCTCGGATATTCTTTCGCCAAGACCCGGATACTTCTGATCAAGGTTGTTAATAAGCGATATGATAGTGCCTGCATCCCCTTCCACTTCCTCTTTCCCCTGTGTCAGTCTCTGAAGGGGCACAGGTATTTTTACTTTTACAGCCATCTAAGATTCCTCCTTTAATAATTTTCTCCGCAGATTACGCAGATTCTACAGATTAAACAAAAAAGTAACAACATTTCCCCTAAAATGTCATTCCGGCTTGTCCGGAATCGCTCTTTCCGCCGCACTTGATGAAACGAGGCAAAAAAGGACAGATTCCCGACGGAGCGGGAATGACGAACAAGTTGTCATGTCCAGCGGATCAAATCTGCGTCATCTGAGTAATCTGTGGACTGTCTATTCCTTTTCTTTTTTTATATTATCTGCTGACTACTTTTCATTTATCTTTTTTAACACCTCTTCAAAAGACTTCAGGTTCGGCTTAATGTGATAAGGCTCTCCCGTTTGTCCCATTATTGCTTCCTTAGTCTTTAGGCCGTTGCCGGTAATGCACAGCACTGTCAGGTCGTCCTGTTTTATATAGCCCCCCTTTATCAGCTTTATCGCAGATGCAAGGGTCACACCGCCTGCTGTCTCAGCAAATATCCCCTCTGTTCTTGCAAGGAGTTTTATTGCGTCAATGATCTCCTGGTCCGAGACATCTTCTCCGAATCCGCCGCTTTCTTTTACTACGCGCGTGGCATAAAAGCCGTCTGCAGGATTCCCTATTGCAAGAGATTTGGCGATAGTGTCAGGTTTAACCGGCTTTATTACATCGACCCCTGCCTTAATTGCAGTAACGATCGGTGAACAGCCTGTTGCCTGAGCCGAGAACACCCTTGTATTTAATTTATCGATCAGACCGATCTGCTTCATCTCCTTGAAGCTCTTCCATATTTTTGTCAGCAGGGAACCGCTTGCAGAGGGAACAACAACCGCATCAGGCGCCTTCCATCCGAGCTGCTCTGCTATTTCATAACCCTGAGTCTTGGATCCTTCTGCATAAAAAGGCCTGATATTTATGTTCACAAAGGCCCAGCGGTATTTATTCGCAACCTCGCTGCAGAGCCTGTTTACGTCATCATAATTACCATCAACAGCGATGAGATTGGGTTCGTACACAAGCGACGCGACTATCTTGCTCTTCTCAAGGCTTGCAGGTATAAAAATGAACCTCTTGAAGCCGTCTGCCGCGCCGTGGGCAGAAACTGAATGCGCGAGATTGCCCGTTGATGCGCAAGCGACTGTGTCAAAGCCAAATTCTCTCGCCTTTGAAAGCGCGACCGCAACAACCCTGTCCTTAAATGAAAGGGTCGGGTGAGTAACAGTATCGTCTTTAATATACAGTTCTTTAACCCCGACGATCTTTGCGAGCTTGTTTGCTTTTACAAGAGGGGTAAATCCTGAATTGAGGCCGCTTGTGGGCTCTCCGTCTATAGGCAGTAATTCCTTGTAACGCCACAGATTATGAGGCCTTGACGCGATCCTCTCTTTCGCCAGTACTTTTTTGATCCCCTCATAATCATAAACAACTTCCAGCGGGCCGAAGCAGAATTCACAGACATAAATGGGGTCCACAGGATATTCCCTGCCGCATTCCCTGCATTTCAGACCATGTACAAAACCCATTTACTTTGCCTCTTTCCTATTTTGTCATTCCGGTTGGAGCGACTCTCGGAATCTGTTCTTTTTTCAACATCGCCGTAATTATCAGATTCCCATTTTAATAATAATGACCAATTGTGTCTAAAGATTTTTCAAATCATATATGGATAGGTATTATGCTCTAACCAGCTAAATTTATTCAAGAGTTGGCAGGTAAAATAAATATCATTTTACACAGCTATCGCGACTTCTTTATGACCTCTGCTTGCTTCCGGCTGAGTTTTAATGAAACTGTTAATATCTTCTCTGACTCTGTTAACGAGACGGTTAACTTCCTCAGCAACATGACCTGTTATAAAAGATTGTCCGCATTTACTGCAAATATTAGCCGTAACATTCTTAACCGTTATCTTGATGTCTTTCAGCTCATAAACCATTTCTGTATGTCCTGATTTAATAATGCCTTTACATTCAGGGCATAATCTTATTTTTTCTTTAGACATTACAGCTTCATCCTTATTTTCACGAAATCTTCAACTGTCAATCCTGCGCCTTCCAGAATCCTTTTAAACGTTTTCGGTCTTATGATATCTCCTGCATGATAGGCGACTATTGTTTGCTTGCCTGATAACGGATGCCGCCACTTTTGATGACTGCCTGTCTGATCTACTTTTTCAAAACCAATAGACTTTAATACCCTAATTATCTCATCGGCAGTAACACGCGGCTGCCTTATTCCCATTAGACAGCAACCTCAAAAACTTTTGCTTCATCCGACAGCTTCTCTTTTGAAGGCCTTAAATAGAGTTCAATAGCCTCCAAAATATTCTGACGAGCTTCTTCTTCAGTCTTGCCGTATGTGACGCAGCCGGGCAATTCAGGGCAGTAGGCAACAAAAACATCTTCATCGTTTTCTATGACTACCCTAAGTTTCATATTATTAACCTCCTGCTACGGGATAACCCGCTTAAAGTTATATTAAAACACAACTCATCAAACTTGCCGATAATATTGCTTCCTTCGCTAAAAAGATACCCTGCAATTTTTCCGTTACCAATGACAATCCCCACGCCCAATTTAACTGCCGTTTATACTGTCCTTAAAAAGGCCGATTCTCAGACTGCAAAATCCCGGATTCCCATTTTCATGGGAACAACGTACACAAAAAGGGCAAGATACTGCCTCACCTATTCCTTACAGCGAACAATACTGCTCCGGAATATCTGACAATTCTTTTATCTTAGGTTCTTTACCGCACATCGGGCAGTTTTCGTTCTTGGGTATTTTCACTTTCCGGAAATTTACTCCCAGCGCATCATATATAAGAAGCTGGCCCATAAGAGGTTTGCCTTTGCCGAGTATCAGTTTTAAGACCTCTGTCGCCTGCAATGCGCCTATGACACCGGGCAGGACGCCAAGCACACCTGCCTCCTGACATGACGGCACAAGTCCCGGCGGCGGAGGCTCCTCAAAGAGACAGCGATAACAAGGGCCTTCTCCGGGCATTATAGTTGTTACCTGTCCCTCAAATCTGAAGATCGCTCCGCTCACAAGGGGTTTCCTGCTCATGACACATGCGTCATTAATGAGGTAGCGCGTAGGAAAATTGTCCGTTCCATCAACAACGATATCATAATCCTTTATCAGATCAAGGATGTTCCTGCTGTTGATCCTTTCTTTAATTGCTATCACATTTACATCAGGGTTCAGGGCCTCAAAGGTCTGCTTTGCAGAATCAGCCTTTTTCATACCTAATGTCCTGACGCTGTGAGCGATCTGCCTTTGCAGGTTGCTGAGTTCCACTTCATCATTATCCACAAGCGCGAGCGTGCCCACCCCTGCTGCCGCGAGATAATAGCCTACCGGACAGCCGAGCCCTCCTGCGCCGACGATCAAAACCTTTGCGCCTGATATCTTTTTCTGCCCCTTGCCCCCAACTTCAGGCAGGATTATGTGCCTGCTGTATCGCTGAAGCTGTTCTTCTGTGAAGTCCATTAATCCGCTACCTCTTTTCTCACGTGTATGACCCAATCAGTGGGATTTATCTTTTCCACTTTCAATACCGTATGGCCATAATTGCCCATGGCCTTTGGGATGCTCTCTGAGGCCTCCGGATAATCCAGTAATATCTCGAGAATTTGCCCCACCTCAATGTCTTCGATCGCAAGCTTTGATTTTACAAGGGTATAGGGACAAACCACTCCTTTTATATCAAGCCTCTTGTCTATTTTTGCGCCTTCCATTTATTATTCCTCACTTCCTTCGACCCTTATATAAAGCGGTTTGCCGGAGACGACCTTAAGTTTGTTAATTTCCTTCATTGCAGACACAACATCTTTCTCCCTTGCCCTATGCGTCATCATTACCAAAGGGACTGCCTTTTCCTTCTTCCTTCCTTTCTGTATGACAGATCTGATGCTGATGTTGCGCGCGCCGAGAATGCCGGATATTTTTGATAATATCCCGGGCCTGTCAAATACAGAGAACCTGAAATAATAACAGCTTGCCACCTCATCCATCTTCTTTACCTTTAAGTTCGTCCTTTCAGACATTTCCATACCGCGTATCCTGTTAAACGCGCCGGCTCTGATGTTTCGCGCTATGTCGACCACATCGCTTATAACAGCGCTTGCCGTGGGCATCTCTCCTGCTCCCTTTCCATAATAAAGCGCAGGCCCGATCGCATCTCCCTCGATATACACTGCATTAAAAACACCGTTCACGCTCGATATAAGATATTCTTTCGGCACCATGGTAGGATGGACCCGTAATTCAATGTTCTGATCGATCTTTTTTGCTATGGCAAGAAGTTTTATCTTATATCCAAATTCTGATGCAAACTCAATATCGAGCGGCGTTATTTTAGTAATACCCTCTGTATAAACATCATTAAGAGAAAACGACTTCCCAAACGCCAGGGATGCGGCTATGGCAAGCTTATGAGCGGCATCGATCCCTTCAATGTCGAATGTCGGATCTGCTTCTGCATAGCCAAGGGCCTGAGCCTGTTTCAGGGCCGTTGAAAAATCAAGGCCCTCCTCTGTCATCTTGGTAAGAATATAATTTGAGGTGCCGTTTATTATTCCGTAAACAGCATGTATCTCATTTCCTATCAACGCCTCTCTGATGATCTTTATTATCGGGATGCCGCCGGCAACAGAGGCCTCAAATCCCAGCTCTACCCTGTTTTCACGCGCTGCTTTGAACAATTCAGGCCCGTGGGTGGCAAGCAGGGCCTTGTTTGCCGTGATGACGTGTTTCCCTTTTCTTAATGCCTTTAAAATAAATTCTTTGGCAGGATGGATCCCGCCGATAAGTTCTATCACTATGTCAATGTCCGGGGAATTCAGGATCTCTCCCGCGTCTTTTACCAGGACATTTTTCGCAAGCCTTATTCCCCTGTCCCTTTTTACGTCCAAATCAGCTATCTTAACGAGCGATATGGAAAATCCGATCTTCCGCTCAATATCCACGCGTTTCTGAAGCAGGATCTTTGCAACGCCGGCACCTACCGTGCCAAAGCCGATGATGCCGACAGAAACTCCTGATCTTTTCAATTTAACCTCTCCTGTCATAAAAATATCTATTAATTATGCTTCATTAGAGTGATTTTATTCAACTGAAATTCAAAAAACGACTAACAGAATATTTAACCACAGATTAACACAGATAAACACGGATCTCCCTTTCGGCAGGAAAGCACATATTAAACCAGGGGATTGTTCGTTAGGGGTTAAGGTTGGTAAAAAACCAATCCCCAATCCCTGACCCCTATCCTCGTCGAGTCGCCCGAGGAGACTGTCCCGGCTTCTAATTAATCTGCGTCCATCCGTGAAGATCCGTGGCTAATTGCCGTTTTTAATTTCAAACATCTCGCCTGCATCCATCGAACTTCTCGTCAAAGGAGACGATGCAACAGCAGTGAAGCCCATTTCAAGCCCGGCCGCTTTATACTGTTCAAAAATTTCAGGCTTAATGTATTCGACCACAGGCATATTATTCCGGCGCGGCTGCAGATATTGCCCGATAGTCAGGAAATCACATTCTGCGTCTCTCAGGTCTTTCATGACTGATAACACCTCTGGTTCTTTTTCACCAAGACCGAGCATAACCCCCGATTTGGTTTTGATACCAGGATATAATTTCTTTGCACTTTTTAAAATGTTAATTGATGTCAGATAATCGGCCATCGGCCTGACTGTGGAATAAAGCCTCGGAACCGTTTCGACATTATGATTAAATACATCAGGGCCTGCCTCGAGCACGATCTTAACTGCCTCTATATCTCCCCTGAAATCAGGGGTCAGAACCTCTATTCTTGCAGACCTCAACTTATCTCTGACGGCATGTATTGTTCCGGCGAAATGCCCCGCTCCGCCGTCAGGCAAATCGTCTCTCGTGACAGAAGTTATTACGACAAATTTCAAACCTAGTGACAAAGCCGCATCGGCTACCCTTTCAGGTTCATTAGGGTCGACGGGCAAAGGCTTCGATGATTCAACAGCGCAAAAGGAACAATTCCTTGTGCATCTGTCCCCAAGAATCATGAAGGTTGCGGTACTTTTTGAAAAACACTTTCCCTGATTGGGACATCTTGCCTCTTCACAGACAGTTGATACCCTGTGATGCCTGAGGATTTTTTTTGTCCCGTGAGTCCCTGCTGATCTTACTTTTATCCATTCAGGATGCCGCATATTCTTTAAAAATAGCTAATTTGGCGCAAGTTGGTCAAATAGGATACATGTAATAATGCTACAACATGTCATTCCCGCTTGTCGGGAATCCTTCTGAAAGAAAGATTGCGGACAAGCCGCAATGACAGAAAAATAAATTGCCATACCGGTTTTCTTATAAAGTTGTCAGTGTAATCTTTCTGGCAATCTGCCGGAATATTTTCAAAGAAGGTTCTATTGCATACGGTACAACGCCCAGTACGCGTACTTCCCCAAGCCTCTCAATTACGCCAGGATTTGTTTTGACTGAAATATCTTCTTTAATAATATTTGAATAATTCATTATTACGCCGAGTATATTTATCCCCCTGCCCCTCGCGGCCTCTATCGTGAGGAGTGTATGATTGATCGTTCCAAGGCCCGGTCTTGCAATAATTATGACCGGCAAATTCAGGTCTTTTATCAAATCAGCAAATAGATATTTTTTATGGATCGGGACCATTATCCCGCCTGCGCCTTCGACAATAGTGATGTCGTATTTTTTTCTGAGCTTAGTATATGCAGAAATTATCCTGCTCTTATTGATAACCATTCCTTTAAGTTCAGCCGCAACTACCGGTGCAAGCGGCTTCCTGAATCTGTATGGGTTTATGAGATCGACCTGTTCATTGACATCAGCAGCTTTAATAAGTTTTATGGCGTCCCGGGGAATAAATTTCCCATCCCTGATCTTACAACCCGTTTCCACCGGTTTCAGCGGGCAGACATTATACCCCATCTTTTTAAAAGCCATCAGAAGGCCAGCAGCAACAACGGTCTTGCCGACGCCTGTGTCAGTGCCTGTTATGAAAATGCCTTTATGCATAAAAAAAACTTAATACATGATGCAGGATACATGATACACGCTTATTAAACTTCATTATGTTTGTTAATAACTGTTTTCCGAAAGTTAAATATTTTTGAGCCCAATTTTTCATATTCCTGAATATATTGACGATAAAAATCTTCTTTGAGAGAACCTGTTTCAAAAAGCATTTGCAAATGGACTTTGGTTTCATCGCAAGAGGCAAGGGCATATGTAAGAAACTGAACAAATTCATTTTTGTATCTTTTCCTTCCAAAACCTTCAACAATATTTGAAACTATAGATTTTGAGGATCTTCTAATTTGGCTGCCTTCTTCATACAGTTCATGTTTGGGTAAATCTTTCAAGGTTATTTTTTTAGCACCCTTCTTAGTAATCAGTTTTATGGCCTCTTCGGAATCTTTTGGCTTGAGATTAACCCCTTGGATAGCATCCAGCAAAATCTTCACTTTAAAACCTTGCTTTAGGGCTTCCAGGGCAGTAAATTTGACACAATAATCGGTAGCTAAACCTCCGATATAAATTTCTTTTATACCTAATTTTTTCAATAATCTTACCAGGTCTATTCCTCTATCGTCTTCTGCCTCAAAGGCAGAATAGCCGTCTTTATCCGGGTCTATCCCCTTATATACTAATATAGTATCCGGAGAGAGTTTAAGTTTATGGTGAAAGGCCGCGC